>JAPPHP010000184.1 GCA_028821035.1 Gammaproteobacteria bacterium
TGTCCGACAAGCCGCGCATGCTCTACGACTACTTCAAGCAGCTCTTCGCGCAGGTGACGAACCCGGCCATCGACTCGATCCGGGAAGAAGTCATCATGGCGCTCGAGTGCTACATCGGCCCGGAGCGCAACCTGCTCGCCACCACCGCGGCGCACGCCGAGCGCCTGCGCGTCCCGCATCCGATCCTCTCCAACGACGAACTCGCCGCGATGAAGGCGATGGACCACCGCGGCTGGCGCGCGCGGGAGATCGACATCACCTTCCCGGCGGACGCGTCCCAGGGCGTGGGCGACTCGGGCAAAAAAGCCGGGCTGCTCAACGCGCTCGACCGCATCTGCTCCGAGGCGAGCGACGCCATCGAAGCCGGGTACAGCCTCATCGTCCTGTCCGACCGGGCGACCGGAGCGGACCGGGTGCCGATCAGCGCCCTCGCGGCGGTCGGCGCGGTGCACCACCACCTGGTGCGCACGCATGCGCGTACCCGCATCGGCATCCTCGTGGAGACGGGCGAGGCCCGCGAAGTGCACCATCACTGCCTCCTCATCGGCTACGGCGCGGACGCCGTCAACCCGTACCTGGCGTTCGAGGCGCTGTGGGACGCGCGCCGCAACGGCTACCTGGACGAGGCGGAGCACGTGTCGGACGACGCGGACGTCGTGGCCGCCTACCGGAAGGGCGTGGCCAAGGGGATGCTCAAGGTCATGGCGAAGATGGGCATCTCGACGCTGCAGTCATACAAGGGAGCGCAGATCTTCGAGGCCGTGGGCCTCGCGGACGAGGTGGTCGAGCGGTGTTTCGCTGGCACGGCGAGCCGCGTGCAGGGGGTGGGATTCGACGTGCTCGCGGAGGAGATGCAGCGCCGCCACGCGATCGGCTACCCGCCGCGCGACACCGTCGCCCTGCCCGTACTGCCGAACCCCGGGGATTTTCACTGGCGCCGCGGGGGCGATACGCACATGTGGGACCCCGAGGCCATGGCGGACCTGCAGGTGGCGGTGCGGACGGACAGCGCCGACGCGTACTGGCGCTTCGCGCGGCACGTCAACGAGGAAAACACGCGTCAGAGTACCCTCCGTGGGCTCCTGAAGTTCCGGGAAGGCGCGGCCGGCGGCCCCATCGAACTCGATGCCGTGGAGCCGGCCGCGGAGATCGTGAAGCGCTTCGCCACGGGGGCGATGAGTTTCGGGTCCATCTCGGCCGAAGCCCACGAGTCCCTGGCGATCGCGATGAACCGCATCGGCGGCAAGTCGAACACGGGGGAGGGCGGCGAGGACGAGGCCCGCTACACGCCCCTGCCGAACGGCGACTCGAAGCGCTCGGCCATCAAGCAGGTGGCGAGCGGCCGCTTCGGCGTCACCATCAACTACCTCTCGAACGCCGACGAACTGCAGATCAAGATCGTCCAGGGCGCGAAACCCGGCGAGGGCGGCGAGCTGCCGGGCCGCAAGGTCGACGAGACCATCGCGGCCATCCGGCATTCCACGCCGGGCGTGGGGCTCATCAGCCCGCCGCCGCACCACGACATCTACTCGATCGAGGACATCGCGCAGCTCATCCACGACCTGAAGAACGCCAACCCGTCGGCGCGCATCTCGGTCAAGCTCGGCGCGGCCATCGGGGTCGGCACCGTCGCGGCGGGGGTGACGAAAGCCCGCAGCGACCACCTGGTCATCGCCGGCGACACCGGCGGTACCGGCGCTTCGCCGCTGACGTCGATCAAGCACGCCGGCGTGCCGTGGGAGCTTGGCGTCGCGGAGACGCACCAGACCCTGGTCATGAACAACCTGCGCTCCCGCGTGGTGCTCCAGACGGACGGGCAGCTCAAGACCGGCCGCGACGTCGCCGTGGCGGCGCTGCTGGGCGCCGAGGAGTTCGGCTTCGCCACGGCGCCGCTGATTGCGCTCGGCTGCATCATGATGCGCAAGTGCCACCTCAACACCTGTCCCGTCGGGATCGCGACCCAGGACCCGGAACTGCGCGCGAAGTTCGCGGGCGCGCCGGAGCATGTCGTCAACTACTTCTTCATGGTGGCGGAGGAGCTGCGCGCGATCATGGCGGAACTCGGGTTCCGCACCGTCAACGAGATGATCGGGCGCGTGGACGCCCTCGACGTGGACGCGGCGGTGGAGCGCTGGAAGGCGTCGGGCCTCGACCTGTCCGAGATCCTCGCGCCGGCCCAGGAGCCCGAGGACTGCCTGGGCGTCTATGCCAGGCACGACCAGGACCACGGCCTGGACGCGGCCCTCGACAACGAGCTGATCCGGCTTGCGGAGCCGGCCCTCGCGCGCGGCGAGTCCGTGCGCGCCACGCTGTCGCTCCGGAACGTCAACCGCGTGGTCGGCGGAATGCTGTCCCACGAGATCATCCGGCGGGTCGGCCCGCGGATGCTCCCGGACGACACCATCCACTTCAGGTTCGAGGGCAGCGCTGGGCAGAGCTTCGGCGCCTGGCTCGCGCAGGGGGTGACCCTCGAAGTGGAGGGCGACGCGAACGACTACGTGGGCAAGGGACTTTCCGGCGGCCGCCTCGTCATCTATCCGCCGCGCTCGAGCCCGTTCCGGGCGGAGGAGCAGGTCCTCGTCGGCAACGTGGTCCTCTACGGCGCCACCGCGGGCGAGTGCTACTTCCGGGGCATCGCGGCAGAACGCTTCTGCGTGCGTAACTCCGGCGCCCGCGCGGTGGTGGAGGGTGTCGGCGACCACGGCTGCGAGTACATGACCGGCGGCCGCGCCGTCATCCTGGGCCCGACGGGCCGGAACTTCGCCGCCGGCATGAGCGGCGGCGTCGCCTACGTGTGGGACCCCGAACGCCGCTTCCGCCCGCAGTGCAATACCGAGATGGTCGCCCTCGAGGCCGTCGTCGACGCGGCGGATGTCGCCGAACTGAAACAGCTCGTCGAACGCCACGCCGAGTACACGGGCTCCACCGTCGCCGCGGCGCTGCTGGCGGACTGGGACGGGGCCCTGGCAAGCTTCGTCAAGGTAATGCCGCTCGACTACAAGCGCGTACTCGAGGAGAGGAGCCTCGCCCTGGCGCAGGCGGCGGCGAGCGGCTAAGCCGGCCTCACGCGGCGACTGACGGATGGGCAAGCCGACCGGCTTCAAGGAGTTCGAGCGCCACGCAGCGCCCTACCGGGACGCGGCGACGCGGATCCTCGACTTCACGGAGATCTACACCGAGCACGACACCCCGCGTCTCGCGGAGCAGGGTGCGCGCTGCATGGACTGCGGCGTCCCGTTCTGCCAGTCCCACGACGGCTGCCCGATCCACAACCTGATTCCCGAGTGGAACGACCTCGTCTACCGCGGGCACTGGCGGGACGCGCTGGACCGACTGCACAAGACGAACAACTTCCCCGAGTTCACGGGGCGCGTGTGTCCGGCCCCCTGCGAGGGCGCCTGCGTGCTCGGCATCACCGACCCGGCGGTGACCATCAAGAACATCGAGATGGCGATCATCGACCGGGGGTTCGAGGAGGGCTGGGTGGTGCCCATGCCCCCGACGACCCGCACCGGGCAGTCCGTCGCCGTGGTCGGCTCCGGCCCGGCGGGGCTCGCGGCGGCGGCGCAGCTCAACCAGGCGGGTCACCGGGTCACGGTCTACGAGCGCGCCGACCGCATCGGGGGGCTGCTCACCTACGGCATCCCCAACATGAAACTCGACAAGGTGGAGATCGTCGACCGCCGCCTGGACCTCATGCGCGCCGAGGGCATCGAGTTCGTTGCCGGCGCCGATGTCGGCGACGGCTCCAACGGGGGCATCGACGTCCGCGCGCTGTGCGACGGGCATGACGCGCTGCTACTGGCGACGGGCGCCACGGTGCCGCGGGACCTGCCGATCCCCGGCAGGGAACTCGACGGGGTCCACTTCGCGATGGACTACCTGACGGCGAACACGAAGAGCCTCCTCGACTCGAACCTCGAGGACGGGGCGTACATCTCCGCGAAGGACAAGCACGTCATCGTCATCGGCGGGGGCGACACGGGCGCCGACTGCATCGGCACGGCCCTGCGCCACGGCTGCAGGTCGCTCGTCAACTTCGAGATCTTCCCCGCGCCGCCGGCGGAGCGGGCCGCCCACAATCCCTGGCCGACCTGGCCCGTGATTCTGCGCGTCGACTATGCGCACCAGGAGTCCGCCGCCCGCTTCGGCGAGGACCCGCGCGTGTACGCCATCTCGTCCGTCGAGTTCACCGGCGACGGGAACGGCGCCCTCGCCGGCGTCAGGACCGTGGACGTGGAACTCAGGGACGGCCGTTTCGAGCCGCTTCCGGGCACGGAGCGGACCTGGGACGCGGACCTCGTTTTCCTGTCGATGGGTTTTCTCGGTCCCGAGTCCGTCATCTCGGACCGGCTGGACCTCGAACTCGACGAACGCACCAACTACCGGGCGACGAAAGGCCTCTACCGCACGAACCGTGACAAGGTGTTCGCCGCCGGCGACTGCCGGGGCGGCCAGTCCCTGGTGGTACGCGCCATCAACGAGGGCCGCGAGGCGGCGCGGGAGATCGACCGGTACCTGACCGGCTCGACTATCCTGCCGTAGAGAGGCTCCCGTAGAGAGGCTCCCGTAGAGAGGCTCCCGTAGAGAGGCCGCCGCAGATTTGTGGCGCGCCCCATGAGGGCCGTAGAATCGCTCGCCTTGCCGGCGCGCCGCCCCGAACTCGCCTGACGCTTCCCGCAGGTCTCGTCGGGAGCGTCATCGAGGTGGCGGACGCCGTCCGGCAGAAGAACATCGCGGCCGGCCGCTCCCGCATTCCGGCTGCCTAAGCAGGGAGGGACCTTGGGACGTGGCCAACACCACCGAAAATATCCGCAACATCGCCCTGGCAGGACACGGAGGCGCCGGCAAGACGGTACTCACGGAGGCCCTGCTCCACGCCGCCGGCAAGATCGCGCACAAGGGATCGGTCGACGCCGGCACGACCGTCTCCGATTCCGACGAGCACGAGAAGGAACTCAGGCACTCGCTGACGACCGGCTTCTGCCACTTCGATCACGGCGACGTGCACGTGAACCTGCTCGACACGCCCGGGCACCCGGATTTCGTGGGGCGCGCGCTGTCCGTCCTGCCGGCGGTGGAGACCGCCGCCGTCGTGGTCAACGCGGCGACGGGGGTCGAGATGATGACGCAGCGCGCCATGGAGGCGGCGCGGGAACGGCGCCTCTGCCGGCTGATCGTAGTCAACCGGATCGATGCGGACGGCGCGGACACGGCGGCCGTGCTCGAGCAGATCCGGGACGCCTTCGGCTCCGAGTGCCTGCCGGTGAACCTTCCGGCGGAGGGCGGCGCGCGGGTCGTCGACGTGTTCTTCGAGGAGGAAGGCGACGAGACGGACATCGACTCCGTCGAGGCGGCGCACGAGCGGATCGTCGACCAGGTCGTGGAGGTGGACGACGACCTGATGGAGGC
>JAPPHP010000326.1 GCA_028821035.1 Gammaproteobacteria bacterium
TGACGACCCAGGTGCGGGCGTCGCGCAGGGCCGGGCGGGCGACCTCCGACGCCGGATCGCTCATCGGCCCGCTCCCGAGGCGGAGGGGACCTCGGCAACTTCTGCCCCGCCACCCCTGGCGAGGGCTTCGCGCTCGGCGGCCGAGCGGGCGAGGACGTCGGTCGAGATACGCTCCGTCAAGGCCGCTTCCTGCTCCGGGTCGGCCTCGTCCAGGTACCGCATCAGTGCGCCGGTCAGGGCCGCCACCCCCTGCCCGGTCGCCGACGAGATGGGAAACACGGGACGTTCCGGGTATCGCTCGCCCAGCGCCGCCACGACGGCCGCGTCCGGCCCCAGGTCCATCTTGCTAGGCGCCATCCAGATCGGACGCTCACGGAACGCGGCACTGTACGCGAACAGCTCGCGCTCGACGGCCGCGGCGTTCTCCACGGGGTCCGACCCGTCGACGGGGGCCACGTCCACGAGATGGACCAGCACCCGGGTCCGGGCCAGGTGCCGGAGAAACCGGGTACCCAGTCCCGCGCCCGAGGCGGCCCCTTCCACCAGTCCCGGGATGTCCGCCATGACGAAGCTCGCATCGACGTCCACCCGCACGACCCCCAGGTTCGGGCGCAGCGTCGTGAAGGGGTAGTCCGCGATCTTCGGCTTCGACGCGGACACGGCCGCGACCAGCGTGGACTTGCCGGCGTTCGGCAGTCCCAGCAGCCCCACGTCGGCGATCAGCTTGAGTTGCAGGCGCAGCGTGCGCGCCTCCCCCGGGTCCCCGGCCGTGGTCCGGCGCGGCGCGCGGTTCGTGCTCGACTTGAACCGGGTGTTGCCGAGCCCGTGCCGGCCGCCACGCGCCGCCACCAGCCGCTCGCCGGGGCCGGCCAGGTCCCCGATCACCTCGAGGGTCTCGTCGTCGATGACCGTGGTGCCCGCCGGAACACGCAGTTCCGCATCCGCCCCCCGGGCGCCCGTCCGGTCGCGGCCGCTGCCGGGCTGGCCGTTCTTCGCGCGGCACAGGGGATGGTAGCGGAAGTCGACCAGGGTGTTGAGCGCCGCGTCCGCGACCAGGACCACGTCGCCGCCGTCGCCGCCGTCGCCGCCGTCGGGACCGCCCTTGGCGATGTACTTTTCCCGACGGAAGCTGAGCGCTCCCGGCCCGCCCTTGCCGGCGGCCACGCGCACCGTCACTTCATCGACGAATTGCATGAATGGGACACCACGGAGCGTGGGTCAGGGGAACGACGGGATCGGGGCGCGGACCCCAGCGGCTTGTCGTGCGCGCGTTCCGCCCGGACTCAGGGCGAGGCGGACGGTTGCGCGGCGTCGCCGGCCGGCGCGACGTCGACGTACTTGCGCCGCAGCGGACCGCGAACGGAGAAGCTGACGGTGCCGTCGGCGGTCGCGAACAGGGTGTGGTCCCGGCCGCAGCCCACGTTCGCGCCGGCGTGGAACCGAGTCCCCCGCTGACGGACGATGATGTTGCCGGCCTGGACTGCCTGGCCGCCGTACTTCTTGATCCCCAGCCGCTTCGACTGCGAGTCCCGCCCGTTGCGCGTGCTTCCGCCCGCTTTCTTGTGCGCCATGATGAACGTCCCCGTTAGGTTGCAGCGTCGCAATGCGCTCCTGGTTTCTCCCGTCGTTCCGCCGTTGTTCCGCCGGCCCTCCGCAGATCAGCCGCCGATTCCGGTGATCCGGACGTCGGTGTACTGTTGCCGGTGTCCCGCGCGGCGCAGGTAGTTCTTGCGGCGCTTGAACTTGATGACGCGGATCTTGCGCCCGCGCCCCTCGGCGATGACCTCGCCGGTGACGCTGACGCCGTCGACGTAGGGCGTCCCGACGGAAACGTCGTCGTCCCGCGCCACCATGAGCACCCGGTCGAACTCGACCCGCTCACCGACGCCGCTGCCGAGCCGCTCCAGGCGGACGACCTCGCCCTCAGACACGCGGTGCTGCTTGCCGCCACTCTCGAACACCGCAAACATTCCGCTACTCCCGACCCGCCTGTATTACAATAGCCAACCGTCGCGCCACGACGGTCCGCGGCGGCCTTTGGCGGCCAAAGAAACGGCGCAATTCTACGGACCCTCGCCCCTGTTTACAACGCGGGGGCGGTCTTTCAGCCAGGACGCTGGAGCTTCGACGATGCCCTCGAATGCGGCGCGTGCGCCCCGCCTCGACGCGACCGACCTGTCGGCCATCTACCGCCTGGTCGCCAGCGATTTCCAGCAGGTCAACGCGCTGATTCCGCACCACCTGACGTCGGAAGTGGCCCTCGTCGAGGAGATCGGCGAGTACATCCTCCAGAGCGGGGGCAAGCGGCTGCGTCCGCTGATCGTGCTGCTCGCGGCGCGCTGCTGCGGGTACGGGGGCACCGACCACGTCCGCCTGGCCGCCATCATCGAGTTCCTGCACACGGCGACGCTGCTCCATGACGACGTGGTCGATGGGTCGCTGCTGCGGCGCGGCGTGCCGACCGCGAACGCCCACTGGGACAACGCGCCGAGCGTGCTCGTCGGCGACTTCCTTTACTCGCGGGCCTTCCAGCTCATGGTGGACCTCGATCGGATGGACATCCTGACCATCCTCGCCGACGCCACCAACATCATCGCGGAAGGCGAGGTTCTGCAGCTCGACAACGTCGGCAACGCGGACCTGACCGAGGAAGCGTACATGGAGGTCGTGCGGTGCAAGACCGCGCTCCTCTTCCAGGCGTCCGCGCATACCGCCGGCGTACTGGCGACGGAAACGCCGTCCGTCGCCGACGCCATGCGCGACTACGGCCTCTACTTTGGGCTGGCGTACCAGTTGGTGGACGACTGGCTCGACTACGAGGGCGACAGCGCGGTGATGGGCAAGAACGTCGGCGACGACCTCGCCGAAGGCAAGGCCACGCTGCCGCTCATCCACGCCATGAAGCACGGCGCCGACGACGACGCGGCCACCGTGCGCCGCGCCCTCACCTCCCGCAACGCGCGTGAGCTCGGCCCCGTCCTCCACGCGGTGCGCCGCTCCGGCGCACTCGACTACACGCGGCAGCGGGCCCAGGCATTCGCCGGGCTTGCCGTGGACACCCTCGCCGCGCTGCCCTGGAACATCTACCGCGAAGCGCTGGAGGCCCTCGCCGGGTTCGCCGTCGCGCGCATGCACTGATCGTTCCGCCGGCACCTCGTCCCGGCGTGTCCCGCCGTGTCCCGGCGATGGCGCGTGACGGCCCGCGCCATTACAATACGCGCCGCGCCGACCGGCGCGTTCCCGCGACGCGGCGCCAGGCATCCGCACGCGGGGTTCGGAGTGTAGCTCAGCCTGGTAGAGCACTGCCTTCGGGAGGCAGGGGCCCGCGGTTCGAATCCGCGCACTCCGACCATTATTTTCAATACCTTGCGACACCTTCCCGAAGCCTTTCCTTAACCAGAATCCGATTCGGTCAGACGATCCGGCGTGGAACCAGCGAGATCTCATGGCGTCCCAGTCGCCACCCTGGCGATGCTGGTCATCATGGTGGCGACGGTCGTGGGTTGGTGGGTCCTGTTGCCCGAGATCGCGCCGAAGCGCATCACCATCGCGGTCCTGCCGTTCGAGCAGCCCTCGACAATGCCGGGGGCTTCCGCGTACCTCGGCGAAGGGATCGCGGCGGACATCGCCGTCGCCCTCGCCGAGGTGCCCGATTTCGTGGTGCTCGACCGGGCGGCGTCCTTCGCTTACCGGTCGGAGGGCGACGTCGCGAACCGGCTGGCCGGAGAACTCGGGGCCACCCACGTCGTGGAGGGCCGTGTGCGGCGCGCGGGCGGACGCACCGACCTGTCCGCCCGCCTCACGAACCTGGCGGACTTCCAGGTGCTCTGGGAGGAGGACCTGAGCGGCGCGGACGCGGACCTCTTCGCCATGCGGGACGCCGTCGCCGAGGCCATCGCGAAGAAGCTCGTGCTGCTCGGGGATGTCGCGATTTCCTCCGGTCCGCCGACCGGGCTCGATGCCTACGACGCGTTCCTCGAGGCCCGGGCGCTCGCGGACGCGGGAGACACCGTCCGTGCGTCGGCGTTGGCGGAGCGCTCGCTGGCGTTGGATGAGAACAACTCCTACGCGCACCTCCTGCTCGGAGAACTCTTACACCGGGACGCCCGTCCGTCGGCCGGGGCGCACGTCGCGCGGGCACTCGCCATCGACCCCGGGTCCGCCCCGGCGCAGGCTCTGAAGGCGCACCTCGCATTCCTTGCGGACGGTGATCTGGACGGGTATCACGGGGGCCTCACGGACCTCGTGGCCAGGCATCGGGACGCCGCGGCCCTGCACCGGCTCGCGTGCCTGTACGAGGCGGCCGGACGGCAGGACGACGCCCTTGCCGCGGCCAGCTACCTGCGGCAGCTCGATCCGCTGGGCGCACGTCCCTCCGGCTGCGCGCCGTTGCCGGCCCTGGCTCCGGACGAGGTCCGCGCCGTCCCCTGGCGCTCGGCGGCGGAGGTGCTCGCGGCGGAGCCTGCGGGGGCCTGACGTCCGCCGTCAGTTCAGCTCCAAGACAGGTCGTGTTCCGAGAGCGGCAGCGACCGGATGCGCTTGCCGGTGGCGGCGAAGATCGCGTTGCAGACGGCCGGCGCGAGCGGCGGCAGCCCGGGTTCGCCAAGGCCGCCCCACTTTTCACTCCCAGAGTCGCCGCCCGAGAGCGCGAAATGCGTCTCCATCCTGGGCGTGTCCGCCAGGTGCAGCATCGGGTAGTCGTGGAAGTTGCTCTCGACCACGGCGCCGTCCTCGACGGTCATCTTGCCGTAGAGAGCGGCCGTCAGGCCGTACACGATAGAACTCTCCACCTGCGCCTCCGCGGACAGCGGGTTGACCAGGTGTCCGCAGTCGACCGCGGATACCACCCGCTCGACCTTCACCGCGCCGTCCTTACCCACCGACACCTCGGCGACCTGCCCCACGATGCTGCCGAAGGACTCGTGCACCGCGATGCCGCGGCCCGTGCCCGCCGGCAGCGCGCCGCCCCAGCCCGACTGCTGCTCGAGGACCTCGAGTACGTGCAGCATGTCGGCATGCTCCCGGCCGAGCAGCGAGCGCCGGAACGCCAGCGGGTCCATGCCGGCATGCAGGGCCATCTCGTCGACGAAGCACTCCCGGGCGAAGGGGTTCTGCGAGTTGCCCACGGAACGCCAGAACCACGTGGAGAGGTGGGTGTTGCGGATGGTGTGGGTGACGCGCTGGTTGGGGATCGCGTAGGGGATCTCCGAGAGTCCTTCCACGGAAGTCCGGTCCACCCCGGATGCGACCGTTTCCGGACGCAGTCCTGCCAGGATCGAGTGGGTGACGGAGTGGTTCGACCAACCCAGGGGCTTCCCGTCGGCGTCGAATGCGGCCTTGAAGCGCAGCGCGGCCATGGGCCGGTACCACCCGCCGCGCGTATCCTCTTCACGCGACCAGATCAACTGCAC
>JAPPHP010000201.1 GCA_028821035.1 Gammaproteobacteria bacterium
CGACCGCGCTACCGCAACGCGCAGAGCCGCCGCCTGCTGGAAGACCTCGATGCCGCATTCGCGGACGCCGCGGCGGACCGAGACGTCCACGTCATCGCGCTCTTCGGCGCAGGCGAGCACTTCTCGGGGGGGCACGACCTGGGGACGCCGGAGGAACGCGCGGACCGCGAGGAGCGGCCGCTGCAGGAGGGGCTGCGCGGCGTCTTCGATCACTCCCGCGAGCAGTTCGTCGAGAAGTCGATGCGCTGGCGCAACGTGCCGAAGCCGACCATCGCCGGCGTGCAGGGGTACTGCATCTTCGGCGGCTGGATCGTGGCGTCGGCCATGGACATCGTCTACGCGTCGGAGTCGGCGATGTTCCTGGGCTCGAACTTCCAGTTCTTCACGGTGCCCTGGGACGTGCATCCGCGCAAGGCCAAGGAGTTCCTGTTCGAGTCCCGCTTCATCGACGCCGGGGAGGCGGCCCGGCTCGGCCTGGTGAATCGGGTGGTGCCGGGCGACCGTCTCGAAGCGGAGGTCCTGGAGTACGCCGAACGCGTCGCGCGCAACGATCCCTTCCAGCTCCGGATGATCAAGCTCGCGGTGAACCAGATGCAGGACGGCCAGGGCTTCCACGCCCACATTACGGCCGCCCACGCCATGCACGTGCTCTCCGCGCAGGGGGAGCGGGACCCGGACTACGCGCTCAACGTGCCGGAGGGACGCCGCCGCCCGATGGTGCAGCGCGCGCTCGAACACTATGAAGCCGCGAAGCGCCGGGACCGGTAAGGCTGCGGTCCGCGGGGACCGTGCGATACGCACGGCGCTGACGGAACTGCCGGAAGCGGAGGTGCGGGCGCTGCTCGATCTGCCGACGTCGGCGGTGATCGCGTTCGTGGACGGGAAGGGTTACCCGCGGCTGGTGCCCTGCTGGTTCCTGTGGTGGGAGGACGCCTTCTACACGACCAGCGGCTCGGACAAGTTCCACGTGCGCTCGATTCGCGCGAACCCGCGCGGGTCCTTCTGCGTGGAGCGCCAGGAGCTGACGCCGGAACGGATGTCCAACCGCCAGGTGAAGGGCGTGGGCACGTTCGAGATCCTGGAGACCGGCGTGGCGGAGTGGGGGGCACGGATTCGCCGCAAGTACCTCGGGTCGACGCCGTGGCCGGTGACGGGCGAAGGCGAGGGCCGGGTCGTGCTCCGGTTGGCCCCGGAGCGTCTCAGCGCGCACGGAGGCGATATCAGGCTGTCGCGCGGCTGAGGTACCCGGCCACCTCGTCCCGTCCGCCGCGCAGGACGATGCGGTCTTCCTTTCGCGAGAGCTGGTAGTCGTACATCGGGTCGTAGTACCAGTCGAGGAGCATGGCGATCCAGGCATGGTGCCGGTCGGGCTCCCCGCGCTCGAAAGCCTCCTGCATGACCTTGCGCACGGTGGTGTGCCGCTCCCCGCCGAGTCGGCGCCGGATGTTGTCGAGGGCCTGCTCGAGGCGGGTGCGCGCGCCATCGTCCGTGGCGACGTAGCCGCGGTAGATGTTCGCCACGCGGTCCTCGCGATCGGTCTCGACCACGACGACGGGGGCTTCCTGCATGCCCTCGAAGACCTTTGCGGGGACCGCCAGCCGCCCGATCGTGCGGCTCTCGTCCTCGATCGCGATCGGGGCTCCCGGCGAAGCGCCGTCGTCGGCGCTCCCGTCATCCCGCGTCAACTGCAGGATCCGCGCGGCCAGGGCGTTCTCGAAAGCGATCGGCGGCGGCTGGGGGGTGTCCCGCTTGCCGAAGGCCGACCCGCGGTGGTTGGCCAACCCCTCGAGATCCACGTGGCGCGGAATCCCCAGGAGCATGCCGGTCTTGTCGGAGCCCGCGCGACCGGCGAGCACGATCCAGGGAGTGTCCTGGCCCAGGGTCTTCAGGCAGAAGCTCCGGAGCGCCTTGAAGCCGCCCGCGACCCTGGGCACGGCACGGCCGGCGGCGCCGAGCCACTCCTGGGCGATCTCGGACCTCATGCCTCCGCGCCAGCAGTAGAGCGCGCCGTCGGGGTGTCGCTCCGCCCAGGCATGCCATGCCGCGATGCGCCGCTCCCGGGTGTCTCCCGACACGAGGTCGTGACCGAGTTCGAGCGCGGCGGCGCCCCCCGCCTGCTTGTACCGTATGCCGACCTGGTGCCGCTCGTCGTCGGTCAGCAGCGGCAGGTTGACGGCCCCCGGAAAAGCGCCCCGCGCGAACTCGCCCGGGGAACGCACGTCCAGCAGCGGTACGCCGCGGGTCAGGATTCGTTCGTACTCGGACGTCAGGTTGGCCAAAGCGTCGGGGCCGGCCGGATCAGGGGACGGTGGGATCCGTGATGGTCTCCCCGGCCTGGAACGACGAGAGGTGCCGCTCCAGCTCGTCGATCACCTCGGTCATCTCGGCGTCGTTCGCCTCCTTGAGCGCTTCCTCCTGCAGGGCGACGGCGCGGCCGAAGTCCCCGTTGGCGGCGTACGCCGCGGCCCACGTGTCGAGGTAGGCCGGATTGCGCCGCGCCACGTCGTCCTTGTTCATCATCCGTTCCATGATGGCCAGCGCGTAGCGCTCGTCGCGCAGCCGCTCGATCTGGGTGACGGTGAGCCACCAGGCCACCTCGTTGATGATCCGGGCGTTCTCCGGAGAGGCCTTGACGGCGGACTTGAACCAGTTGCGGGCGCGCCGGTGACTCGCCTTCACGTGCACGCCCCGGGCGTGCATGTCCCCGAGCAGGAGCCGCGCCTCGGCCGCGGGGCACGGGCGCCGCGTCAGGGTCTCGCCGCGGCACGGGTCGAGGTCGTCCGCGAGTTCCCTGAGCCAGTCGAAAGCCTGGTCGGTGAACTCCTTGCCGACCGTCTCGCTCATCAGGAATCGGGCGTACTGGATCTTCGCCGCTTCGCTCTCGAGTCCGGCGGCGCGCAGGAAGTACGCCTCGCTCAGGTCATAGTCGGCTTCCACGCCGTGTCCGGCGACGTAGATCTGCGCCAGGAGCAGGGTGGCGTCGATGTTGTCGAGGTCGGCGGCCTGCTCCAGCAGCGGGATGGCGAGCGCCGACTCATCCGGTCCGTAGTACTCGGCGAGGTACAGTTCCGCGAGCTGGTACATCGCCTCGTCGGATCCCACGGCCACGGCGTGCACGTAGTTCTGCATGACCAGTTCGAGCGCTTCCTCGCGGTCCGGTCCCTCGGGCTGGCGTTGCGCCCGCGCGAGATGGACACGGGCGAGCATCAGGTTGGCCACGAGGTTGCCCCGCCGGCTCGCCGCGGACAGCCAGTCGATCGCCTCGTCCAGCCGGTCCTCGGAGAAGAGGAAGCCGCCGATGTACACCTGGGCCGCCGGATCGTCGCGGCGCGCCAGCAGGCCGATCAGGGCGCCGGGCCGGAACTCCCGCCCGGGGGCTTCGCTGGCGACGGAGTCGCGTACCGAGGCGTAGGCCGCCCCGAGGTCGAAGAAGACGTTCTGCATCGGCCCTTCCGGGGGCTTGGCCGTCACCGCCAGCACGAACGGAAACGCGTCGGAAGTCTGGTAGATGGAACCCACCGGCTGGCGGCCGGTCGCCACCAGGTAGGCGTTGGCCTCCGCGGCGGACAGCACGACGTAGGGCTCCTCCCGGGTACCGTCTCCCTCCATGCCGGCGACGATCCGGGCCACCCACTGCCGGTGCTCCAGCGCCGCTTCCTCCCGCTCGACGAACTCGTAGAACCGGACGAGCGCGTAGTGACCCGCGATGCTGCCCTGGTAGCGGTCGAGAATGGCGGCGCCGAGGGGCCCGAGCCGCAGCGGCTCCTCGTCTACGAGTTGCATGGCCTGCTGTTCCAGCGAGCCGAGGGCGTCGATGCGCTCCGCGAAGTCCGGCGCCGCGGCGAACGCGCGGCGCAGGTCCTCGATGTCGACGGCCTCGCCGGCGGCGACCGCCGCGGCGAGTTCTTCGTAGGTGGCGAGCGGACGTGTGACGCAACCGACGCAGGTGAGCAGGATCAGTGCGACGGAGAAGACGCGCATCGCCGGAGTGTAGCGCATCGGGTGCGGGGTTGGTCGCTGGAGCGCGCCGCCAAACCGCGTTCGCTGCTAACATGGCGGCGAGAGAGGAGCTGCACCATGCGCCTGAGATACCAGCCCCGAATGCCTCGCCCCGAGGAGGCGCTCCCCGGCCGCGCGATGGAGATGCCGGTGCCGCCGGAGCACTTCGTGAACGGCCACCCCATGCAGGGGCCGTTTCCGGAGGGCCTGGAGCGCATCGTCGTCGCCATGGGCTGTTTCTGGGGCGCGGAAAGGATGTTCTGGCAGACCCCGGGCGTGTACACCACCGCCGTGGGCTACGCCGGCGGCCTGACCCCCAACCCGATGTACGAGGAGGTCTGTTCCGGGCTGACGGGGCACACGGAGGTCGTGCTCGCCGTTTTCGACCCCGAGACGGTGTCCTGTCGCGAGCTTCTCAAGACGTTCTGGGAGGGCCACGACCCGACCCAGGGCATGCGCCAGGGCAACGACGTCGGCACGCAGTACCGTTCGGCGATCCACGTGTTCGACGCGGCCCAGCGCCGGGCGGCCGAAGAGACCCGCGACGCCTACCAGCAGGCGCTGACGGCGGCGGGCTACGGCCGCATCACCACCGAGATCGAGGATGCGCCCCCGTTCTACTACGCCGAGCATTACCACCAGCAGTACCTCGCGAAGGTTCCCAACGGCTACTGCGGGATGGGGGGGACGGGCGTCGGCTGCAACATCGAGCCGCTGGTCGCCCTGGGGTAGCGCCACCCGCCCTCGGACCGGAGCGTGCCTTCCGTGAGGCCGCGACCCGCGGCGATCCGCCGATTCCGTGAGCCGTAACGGGATCGGCATCGACTTCGGGACGACGAACTCCGTCGCGGCGGTGTTCGACGGCGCGGCGGTGCGCCTGGTCGACCTGGAGCAGGCATCCCCGATCATGCCGTCCGCGACCTACATCGACCGCGACCTGCAGACCCGTACGGGCGTAGAGGCCGTCGAGCGCTATGTCGCGGACAACACGGGGCGCCAGGTCGAACTCGTGCCGGAGGTGATCGGCGAGGCGGCGCTGGCGCTGACCGGGGATCCGGGGGGACGCGCGGCGCCGCAGTTGCTGGTGCAGAAGGTGTACGGCGCACCGGCGCTGGACAGCGGGCTGCGGGGCCGCCTGTTCCACGGTACGAAACGGCTGCTCGGCAACGCCGACATCCGCCGGCTCTCGGTGTTCGATCACCCGTTTCGGCTGGTCGCGCTCATCACGCCGATCCTGCTGCGCATCGTGCGCGCGTTCGGTGGGGGAGGGGACGATGCGGACGCGGCGTGCGTGGGGCACCCGGTGAACTTCGAGGGGCGCGGAGCGCATCGGAACGCCCTCGCCCTGGCGCGCCTCGGGGAGGCGTGTCACTACGCCGGCATCGGGCGCTGCCGCATGGTGCCGGAGCC
>JAPPHP010000141.1 GCA_028821035.1 Gammaproteobacteria bacterium
CGCTCATGGCGGAAGCCTCCGGTACGGACCTCGCCGGCTACGAGGCCCAGCTCGCGGCGACGCAGATGTTCTACCAGCCGGCGCCGGCGGTGGAGTTCGTCCGCTCCGGCGCGCTCAGCGACACGATGACGAACGTCGCGGCCTTCTCGTACCTCCACGGCCTGCTCGGCGAGGGTGCGCCAGGTCCCGAGTTCATAGGCATCGAGTTGCCCGGCGGGGCCGTGCTCGGCTCCGAGACCAACGTCAAGCTCCGCTTCGACGACACCTACATGCAGATGGCGGCGGACGGGGAGATCTAGTCCGCCAGGACTGAGCCGGAGGAGGGGCCGGACTCATGCGTCTCATCAACCGCCGTCCGGGCGGCTTAGGTGTCCTCGCGAGCGCGGCGGTGCCGTTCGCGCTCGCGCTGGTCCTCTACGTCGTGGCGTCGGGCATCCGGCTCGCGGAGAACCCCGACGACAAGCTGCTGCCGGGGCTCGCGAGCATCGGCGCCGCGGTCGAGCGGGTCGCCTTCGAGCCCGACCGCCGCACCGGCGACTACATATTCTGGACGGACACGGCCGCGAGCCTGCAGCGCCTCCTGACCGGCGTGTTCGTGGGTGCGGTGGTGGGCCTCGCGGTCGGCGTGCCGAACGGTCTCCTCCCCTGGTTCGGCGCGTTCGCCTCGCCGGCGGTGCGCGCGCTGTCGATGATTCCGCCGCTCGCGATCCTGCCGATCCTGTTCATCGTGTTCGGCGTCGGCGAACTCGCCAAGGTGATGTTGATCGTGCTGGGCACGGCGCCGTTTCTCATGCGCGACGTCGAGCAGCGCGTCCGGGAGCTGCCGCGGGAGCAGCTCATCAAGGCGCAGACGCTGGACGCCTCGAGCTGGCAGATCGCCCTGCGCGTGGTGCTGCCGCAGGTGTTCCCACGTCTCGTCGACGGCGTGCGGCTTTCTCTCGGCAGCGCGTGGCTCTTCCTGATCGCCGCGGAGGCGATCGCGTCGACGGACGGGCTCGGCTACCGGATCTTCCTGGTGCGCCGGTATCTCGCGATGGATGTCATCCTTCCGTACGTGGCCTGGATCACCGTGCTGGCCTTCCTGCTCGACTTCGGGCTGCGGCAGCTCAACCGGCGCTGCTTCCCCTGGTACGGAGCGTGACCGTGATCGAGGTCCGCAACGTCTGGAAGCGGTATCCGGGCAAGACCGTGCTCGAGAACGTCCGCCTGCGCGTGGAGAAGAACGAGTTCGTCACCATCGTCGGGGCCTCGGGGTGCGGCAAGACCACATTCTTGAGGATGCTCCTCGGCGAGGTGGAGCCGTGCGAGGGCTCTATCCGCATCGAGGGCGCGCCGCTCGTGCCGGAACCGCGGGCCGACCGGGGCGTCGTCTTCCAGCGCTACTCGGTGTTCCCGCACCTGACCGTGCTCGGCAACGTCCTGCTCGGGCTCGACCTCGGCGACGCGCCCTGGCTCGGCCGGACCTTCGGCCGCCGCCGCGCCCGCAACGTCGCGCGTGCCCGGGAGATGCTGGCGCGGGTCGGCCTCGAGCGCTCCGCGCACAACTACCCGTCGGAACTCTCCGGCGGCATGCAGCAGCGGCTGGCCCTGGCGCAGACCCTCATCACGGAACCGCGCATCCTGCTCCTCGACGAGCCGTTCGGCGCCCTCGACCCGGGCATCCGCTCGGACATGCACGAACTCGTGCGCGAACTGCACCGCGAACTCGACCTCACGGTCTTCATGATCACCCACGACATCGCCGAGGGCTTCAGCCTGGGCTCGCGCCTGCTGGTCTTCGACAAGCCGCGGGTCGACCCCCATGAACCGGACCTTTACGGCGCTACCATCACGTTCGACCTGCCCGTCGGGCACCGGCGGCGCGCGGACTCGATCATGGACGACATCAACGTCAAGCCCGGAGAAGAACATGCGCCCTGACGTGCTCTACGAAGACGTGCTGCCGGGGGGCAGCCACTGGTCGTTCGTGGCCAACCCCGGCGTCCAGCTGGAACTCGTGGACGTCGAGGGCGGCGGCAACGCGGCGATGCTCGCGTACAACCCCGCCAACCCGCTCGAACGGCTCAACCTGCCGGACACGCTGAAGTGCCAGCACACGTTCCGGCTGACCGCGGGCCACTGCCTCTACTCCGACATGGGGCGGATCTTCTGTTCCGTGGTCGCGGACGATGTCGGCTGGCACGACGCCTCGAGCGGCACCTGCAACGCGGCGATCGTGCACCGCAAGTGGGGTGCGGTGAGCTACCAGGAGGCGCGCAACGACTACTACCGCAACGGCCGCGACTCGTTCCTGGTGGAACTCGGCAAGTACGGCCTCGGACGCCGGGACTTCGCCGCGAACGTGAACTGGTTCTCGCGTGTCGACGCCGCGGACGACGGGGCGATGACGTTCGTCCAGGACCATTCGAGACCGGGCGCCACCGTCACGCTGCGTTTCGAGATGCCGACGCTGGTCGTGCTCCACACCTGCCCGCATCCCCTGAACACGTCCGCGGAATACCCCCGGCGCCCCATCGGTTACCGGCTGAGCCTCGCCGAACCGGTGGCGGACGACGACCCCTGCCGCCTCTCCCGCGCGGAGAACGGCCGCGGCTTCATGAACAACTACCTCTACGCGCTCGGCGCGTGACGACCCAGGGAGGAGGGACCGCAATGCTGAAGGCAAGCAACCTGTCGGTGGACGTGGCGGACCGCAGGGAGACCGTGCCGGCCGGGGAGTACTGGATCGACACGATCCGCGCCGGCGACACCTTCCGGATCACGGACCTCGAGGGCAACCAGGCGGTCGACACGCTGTTCTTCAACGCCAACAACCCCTACGAGCGCTACAGCGCGTTCGACACGATGCGGGAGCAGGGCAACCTGTACCTCTCCGCCGGCACGACGCTGCTCTCGGACGAGGGCAACCCGATGCTGACCATCGTCGCGGACACCTGCGGGCGCCACGACACGCTCGGCGGCGCCTGCGCCGGCGAGAGCAATACCGTCCGCTACGCGCTCGAGAAGAAGAGCATGCACTCGTGCCGCGACAGTTGGCTGCTCGCGGTCAACACCCACGAGGAGTGGGGCCTCACGAAGCGCGACATCACCCACAACATCAACTTCTTCATGAACGTGCCGGTGACGCCGGAAGGCGGCCTGACGTTCGAGGACGGCATCAGCGCCCCCGGCAAGTACGTCGAGCTCATCGCGGAGATGGACATCCTCGTGTTGATCTCGAACTGCCCGCAGCTCAACAACCCCTGCAACGGCTACAACCCGACGCCCATCGAGCTGGCGGTCTGGCGGCCGGCGGGCTGAGGGCCGGGGTTCGGAGGGATCCGGCGGAGGAGGGCAATGTTCCGCAAGGTACTCATCGCCAACCGCGGGGAGATCGCCGTGCGCATCTGCCGCACGCTCGACGCGATGGGCGTGGCGAGCGCCGCCGTGTACGCCCACGCCGACCGTGGCGCCCTGCACGTGGAGGCGGCCGGAGAAGCGCACGCGCTCGGCGACGGCGGCGTTGCCGAGACCTACGTGGACATCGGCAAGCTGTGTGAGGCCGTGGACCGCTCCGGCGCGGACGCGGTGCATCCCGGGTACGGGTTCCTGAGCGAGAACGCCGCCTTCGCCCGGGCGCTGGCCGAGCGCGGCGTCGCGTTCGTGGGCCCCCGGCCGGAGCATCTGGCGCGCTTCGGCCTGAAGCACGAGGCGCGACGGCTCGCGACGGCCGCCGGTGTCGCCCTGCTGCCGGGCAGCGGCGTCCTCGCGGACCTCGACGACGCCCTCCGGGAGGCGGCGGCCATCGGCTACCCGGTGATGCTGAAGAGTTCGGCCGGCGGGGGCGGCATCGGGATGCAGCGCTGCGAGGATGCGGAGCAACTCGGGGAACGGTTCGCCGCCGTGGAACGTCTCGCCGGCAACGCGTTCGGGGACACGCGCCTGTTCGTGGAACGCTGCGTCGCGGCCCCTCGCCATGTCGAAGTGCAGGCGTTCGGCGACGGTGCCGGCGGGGTCGCGATCCTCGGTGACCGCGACTGCTCGCTGCAGCGCCGGCACCAGAAGGTCGTGGAGGAGTGCCCGGCGCCGAACCTGCCGGAGGCGGTCCGCCGGCGGATGCACGAGGATGCGCGGGCGCTGCTCGCGAGCGTCTCGTACCGCAGCGCCGGCACCGTCGAATTCCTCTACGACCCCGACCGCGAGGAGGCGGCGTTCCTCGAGGTCAACACGCGCCTGCAGGTGGAGCACGGGGTGACGGAGCTCGTGTACGGCGTCGACCTCGTCCGCTGGATGCTCGAACTCGCCGCCGGTGAACTGCCGTCCCTCGACACCCTGACCGAGGATCTGGCGCCGTCCGGCTGCGCGATCCAGGCGCGCCTCTGCGCGGAGGACCCGAACCACGGCTTCCGGCCGACTCCGGGCTGGCTGTCCGTCGTCGCCTTCCCGGATGGGAAGGGCCTGCGCACCGACACCTGGCTGCGCTCCGGCACCGAGGTGTCTCCCCTCTACGACTCGCTGCTGGCCAAGGTCATGGCGCACGCGCCGACCCGGGAAGCGGCGCGCCGACGGCTGCGCACCGCGCTCGAGGACAGCGTCGTGCACGGCGTCGAGACCAACCGCGCATACCTGCACCAGGCGCTCGGCTGCGATGCCTTCGTGGGGGCCCGCCACGACACCGCGACGCTGGCGACCCTGGACTATCGGCCGCGCACGGTGGAAGTGCTCGTACCGGGCGCGCAGACCACGGTGCAGGCCTGGCCCGGCCGCATGGGGTACTGGCACGTCGGCGTACCGCCTTCCGGGCCCATGGACGACCTCTCGTTCCGGCTCGGCAACCGGCTGCTCGGCAATGCGGAGGGTGCGCCCGGGCTCGAGATTACGGTCGCCGGTCCAACACTCGCCTTCCACGGTCCGGCCACCGTCCTGGTGGCGGGCGCGGTCGAACTCCGCCTCGAGCGGCCGGCGGGCGCCGAGTGCCCGCGGACCTGGCGGCCCTTCACGGTCGACCGGGGCGACGTGCTTGCCATCGGCAACATCACTTCGGGCATGCGCGCCTACCTGCTCGTGGGGGGTGGGCTGGAGGTGCCCGAGGTCATGGGTTCCGCGGCGACGTTCACCCTCGGTGGCATCGGCGGGATGAACGGGCGTGCCCTCGGGGCCGGGGATGTGCTCCGGGCGGGTGTGGCGCCGGACGCCGAGGGTTCCGGAATCGGCGGCGGCGTGCCGTGCCTGGACGCGCGTCACGTGCTGCGCGTGACGATGGGTCCCCACTGCACGGATGACTTCCTGACGCCGGCGGACCTCGACGCCTTCCTCGACGCAGAGTGGACCGTGCACTACCACTCGAGCCGGACGGGCGTGCGGCTCGTCGGCCCCCGCCCGGAGTGGGCGCGTCCCGACGGCGGCGACGCGGGCCTGCATCCGTCCA
>JAPPHP010000305.1 GCA_028821035.1 Gammaproteobacteria bacterium
GAACCCCCAGGTTCGAAGCCTGGTGCTCTATCCAGTTGAGCTACGGGTGCGGCCGGGCGCGAGTATAACCGCCGGACGGCCCCGGCCGGCCCGGTTCGCACGGTGCGTGGCATACTCCGCCCGCTCTCGCGAAGAAGGAGTGCCCACGTGGGCGAACAGCCCCTGCACGGCGTCACGGTCCTCGACCTTGGCCAGATCTACAACGGCCCGTACTGCGGTTACCTGCTCGCCATGTCCGGTGCGCGGGTCATCAAGGTGGAGTCGCCCATCGGCGAGGGGTTGCGCGGCGCGGCGTCGCGGGGCTCGGAGGGCTACGCCTTCTGGATGCTGAACGGCCACAAGGAGACCGTCACGCTCAACCTCAAGTCGGATCGAGGCCGCGAGATGCTGATCGGCCTCGCGCGGCAGGCCGACGTGCTTCTCGAGAACTTCGCGCCCGGCACCATGGACCGGCTCGGCGTGGGCAGCGCGGTCCTGCGCGAGGCGAATCCCCGCCTGGTCTACGCCGCGTCCACGGGGTTCGGGCGTACCGGCCCGCACCGCGACTACCTGGCGATGGACGTGACCGTGCAGGCGATGAGCGGGATCGTCAGCATTACCGGCAACGAGCACGAACCGCCGCTCAAGTCGGGCCCCGCGCTCTGCGACATGCTGGGCGGCGTGCATCTGTATGCGGCGATCGTGAGCGCCCTGTATCGTCGCGAGCAGACCGGCGCGGGCGCAGTGCTCGATGTCGCGATGCAGGACGCGGTGTTCCCGACGCTCACCTCCGCGCTCGGCGCCTACTACGGCCTCGGACACAACCCGCCCCGCACGGGCAACCGCCACCAGGCCCTCGCCGTGGCGCCGTACAACGTCTACGCCGCGAGCGACGGCCACGTCGCGATCATCGTCATCCGCGAGGGCCACTGGCGGAAGCTCCTCCGGGCCATGGGGCGGCCGGAACTGGGAGAGGATCCGCGGTTCCTGGACATGGCCGCGCGCTGCCGGAACATGGACGAGACGGACGCTGCGGTGGAGGCGTGGACCTCGACGCTCACCCGCGACGAGGTGTTCCGCATCTGCCAGGAGCACGAGGTCATCTGCGCGCCGGTGCGTTCGCTCGACGACGTGGTCAACGATCCCCACCTGCTCCAGCGCGGGGCGCTGGCGAAGGTCATGCACCCGAAGTTCGGCGAGATCTCCCTGCCGAGCACACCCCTGCGGTTCGAGGATGTGGACCCGCCCGTCCCGACGAAGCCGCGCGAGCTGGGTCAGGACAACGCGGCCGTGTTCAGCGAACTCCTGGGCTACGGCGATGCGGAACTCGAAGCGTTGCGGGAGGAGGGCGCGATCTGATGCGGCGCGCCGCGAGGCGCCTCGTGGGATCGGTGGTCGGGGCGTTGACATGCGCCTCGGCGGTCGCCGTCCTGGCCGGGGAGGGCGCGCCGGGCTTCGGCGTCACCGACATCATGGACGCCATGGTCGTGCCGCCGTCCGATGCGCTGTTTGGCGTGGGCCGCGCCGAGCCGGACTCGGAGCAGGCCTGGATCTCGCTCCGTCACCAGGCCGTCATACTCGGCGAGGCGGGGCGCGCGCTGACGGCGCCTGGCCGCAGCCGGGGAGCAGACTGGGACGCCTGGTCCGTCGCCATGTCCGATGCCGCCGAATCCGCCGCCCGGGCGATCGATGCGCGCGACGTCGACGCCGTCCTCTTCGCCGGCGGCGACATCATCGAGAGCTGCACGGGCTGCCACCGGGTCTACCTGCCCCTCGACGGGTAGGAGGGCGCGCGGCTTCGGTGGCTAAGCGGTCGAACCCAGGGAAGCGAACGCCCTCGGATTGTAGAGTTCCCTCAGGACCATCAGCAGATGGACGGAAGTCCTGTCCAAGCGCGTGGGGCTCGCGAGCACGATGCTCTCGAGACCACCGGGGACGGCGGAACTCGGGATAGCAACACACGGAGCTTCTCCTCGTAACAGCCAGTCTGTACCCCAGCGTTGTGTGGAGGTTGGGTACGGGAAGTCACGCCAGTCTTCAGGGAGTTCGTCTGTCGACCATCGCTCGACCGAAACGTCCGGGGAGAGTTCGAAGACACCCATGCGGTAGCTGGCCGGGACGAGGCGGGGCGATGGCAGGTAGTTCGCCATCTCCAGCATCGCGACGGCCGCCGTTTCTCCGAAGTACAGGGCAGGGACGCCGGGCTCGTTCCAACGTCCGCCTGTCTCGTAGCTCGCGCCCAGGCCGTCCAGATTTTGAATGTGTTCCCGTTGGGAGATGCGATAGAGCCGCATCAGGGGAATTCGCCGTACTCGATCCTCCGGATGGCGTCACTGACCAGGCGTCTCCCCTGGAACGTATCGCACAGCTCGATCGGGCGCCTTCCACCCAGAGCAGGCAACGCCACATCCAGCCATTCGTTGGCGCGGTCCAGGTCACCAAAGACGTACAGGGCCCGCGACACCACGCGCAGCATGTCTAGCAGCGCCTCCGACTGGCTGCGACTTAGAGCGTAGCGGCGATACAGTCGATTGAGGTTCGCCGGAGTGGCGCCCAGGAGCTCCGCCAAAGTCTCTCGGCGGCCGAGGACGCCCACCGCTTGGCGCACCACCTCCCCCGGCAGGCCGCGCCGTGCGGCACGAATGTAGGCGGAGTCATCGGAGAGAGTCTCGGGCGCTACGTCGATGCCCTCGATTCCAACAACCCCACCGGCGACGGATTGTCCCTTCACCTCACACCATGGCAAAGTGGGTGGAAGGCAAGCATATCATCGTATTGATGCACAGACAGCATCAAAACGATGTTCTCGGAAGGCGGCGTCACCCGCCCCCTCGGCCATAGCTACGTGTGGCAAGCCTTCGTCGGCGGCACGTCCAGCGACGGGTTCCGGTCGAAGAAGCCCGTGGGCATCAGCGTGAACCCGGCGTACTCCACCGGCATCACCGGCCAGTCCTCGGGCCGCGGCACGTGCGTCACCCCCAGCGTGTGCCACACCACCACGTCGGTGTCCTCGACCGACCGGTTGGCCGCCGCATACGCCGCGAGCCCGTTGGCGCCGGAGTGCAGGTTGGTGAACACGCCGCCGGCGGCGTCGAGTTCGTCCGGTGCGTAGGGCGTCACCCAGAGGTTGTGCCGGGCGAAGCCGCCGCGCTGCGCGTGCAGCGAGTCCTCGGGCGCGTACATGGTCGATGAGCCCTGCGGCAGGAGCTTGTACCCCACGGACTTGCCGAGGTGGTTCTTGACGCCGTCGTTCACCACGCGCCAGTGGCGGGCGCGCGCCGGGTTGACTTCGCGCTGGGCCTCGGACTCCGTCCCGAGTCTCGAGGCCACCGAGCGGAAGGCGCTGCCGTAGGGATTGTCGGCGCCCGGGGGCAGCGGCTCGACCTCCAGTTCGTAGACCGAGTTGTTCGGTCCGTCCAGGTTGAAGTCCAGCCGGAAGCAGAAGATATGCTGGTGGATCGGGGACGCGATCGACTCGGCGATGATCGGGGCCATGTCCGAGTCGGCGTTGTTCTCCACCACGGAGACGCCGACCATGCCCGTCAGCTTGATCTCCACCTGGATCGTGCCGTCGAGGTAGAAGTACCAGTAGAACCCGTACTCGTAGTTGCCGAGGGTCACGATCGTGCTCACGACGAGCCGCCGGGAACGCCGGACTTCCGGCTTCGGGTGCTGCGTGAACACGTTCGTGTGCTTCCAGAGGATGCCGAAATCCTCCTCGTGCAGGCATATCGCGTTCGGCACGTGGCGTGGCTCGCCATTGCCCTGCAGGACGAAGTTGTCGAAATAGTGGATCTCGCCCAGGCAGTCGCAGCCGTTCACGAGCGAGTTGGCGGCGTGTCCCAGGGCCGCTTCGCCGCCGTCGAAGGCGTGCTTCCACCCGTGCATGGGCGATGGGTCGCCGTACGGGACGACCATGTCCGAGAGCGCCGCCCGGTACAGGATCGGCCGGTCGCGGCCGTCGTCGTCGTAGCGGATGTCATGCAGGACCAGGCCTTCGGTGGGCTGCATGGAGACGCGGAACTGCCACTTCTGCCAGCGCACGACGTTCCCCTCCACCTCGAAGCTCGGTCCCTCGGGCTGGGTGATCTCGATGGGCTTGAGCCCCTCCCGCAACCGGTCCACCCGGTCGGCGGCGTACTCGGCGGGATCCGTCGGCATCGGGAGGACGCCGTGGTCCTCGATCACCACCTGGCCGCTGTCGCAGTCCACGTGGGCGGAGAGCCCCTCGAGGGGACGGGCGTAGTAGTTGTCGGCCCGGTCGGCGTGCAGGAACGCGATGGCATGCATCGCCCGCGCGTTCGCCGGCAGGTCCGGGTGCGGGGCGCCCGCCACCCAGGGCTCGATGTGCACGAGGGAGAGGTCCTCGATGCCGCGCTTCTTCACCGCCGCGATCCACTCCTCGTTGCGCCAGAGGATCTTGAGCATGGCGATGTAGTCGTCGGCGGCCACGCTCGCCTGGCCGTCCTCGATCCAGGTGAACGCCGCTACGCGTCCCTCCGTCAGGGAGACGCGGGCATCGAAGCTCTGGCCGCGCTCGCGGTCGTGGCCCACGAGCCGGACGATCCGGTCCCAGGAAGAACCCGGCTCGAATCCGAGCACGAGGTCCTTCGGCGGCTCGGCCGCGTAGCCGGCCGAGAAGAACGCCTTCTCGCCCAGGCGGCCGGTGTCGCGCAGGATCGCGACCGCCTGCACGAGTTCGTCGCCGGTGCAGGGATCCAGGGGATGGGTGGGTGCGCTGCCGGGCTCGGCCGCAACGGCCATGTCTTCCGCCTGCTGTTCCATCGGTGCTCTCCTTCGTCGTGATCGCGGATACTCGCCCAGCGCGGTCGCGCCTGCAAGCAACCGCCGGACGCCGGCGCGGGCGCCTGACGACCAGCGGATATAATCGCGGCCGTCCCATGCCGCAAGCCGTACCATCCGTGACCACGAAGTTCGATACCGTCGAAGACGCCATAGCCGCGGTCGCCGCCGGGGAACTCGTGGTCGTGGTGGACGACGACGACCGCGAGAACGAGGGCGACCTCGTGATGGCGGCGTCCCACGCCACGCCGGAACGCGTCGCCTTCATGATCCGTCACACGAGCGGCATCCTCTGCGCTCCGTTGCCCGAGGACCAGGCCAAGCGCCTGCACCTCGACCCGATGGTGGCCCGCAACGACGCTCCCCTGTCGACGGCGTTCACGGTCAGCGTCGACTACCGGCACGGTCTCTCCACGGGCATCTCGGCGGAAGAGCGGGCGAACACCGTGCTCGCCCTTGCGAACAGCAACGTCGGCGCGGGGGACTTCGTGCGGCCCGGCCACATCTTCCCCCTGGTGGGGCGGCGCGGAGGGGTCCTGGTCCGCTCCGGGCACACGGAAGCCTCCAT
>JAPPHP010000189.1 GCA_028821035.1 Gammaproteobacteria bacterium
GCCGGAGTCCGAGGCTGCACCGGCGCCGGAGCCGGAGCCGGAGCCTGAGACGGCCGCGGAGGCCGAGGCCGCGCCCGAGGAACCGGCGGCGCCGGACGAAGACGAACAGACGGCGCCAGGGACAAGGCAGGAATAGCACAGGAGTCGCAGCGGCGTCGCTCCCGGCGGTGGGCGACAACGAGTACGCAAGAGGAGAACGGATCGTGGCCACGATTACAGCAGCGATGGTCAAGGAGCTTCGGGACCGGACCGGGCTCGGCATGATGGACTGCAAGCGGGCGCTGACCGCGGCGGACGGCGACCTCGACCGCGCCATCGACGACCTGCGCCGCAAGAGCGCGCTGAAGGCCGCGGCGAAGGCCAGCCGCACGGCCGCGGAGGGCCTGCTGGCGCTTCGGGTCGCGGACGACCGCCGCAAGGCGACCCTCGTCGAGGTCAACATCGAGACCGACTTCGCGGCGCGGCACGAGAAGTTCGCGGCGTTCCTCGACACCGTCGCCGAGGCCGCCTTCGCGGCCGGCGCGAACGACGTCGACGGCGTGATGACGGGCGCCCTGGAGGCCCTGCGCGAGGCGCTCGTGCAGGAGATCGGCGAGAACGTGACCGTGCGCCGGGTGGTGACCTTCGAAAACGCGGGCGGCCACGTCGCGAGCTACCTGCACACCGACCGCCGCAAGGGTGCGCTGGTGGAACTCGAGGGCGGCGGCGACCTGGCCGAGTTGGGCAGGGACCTCGCCATGCACGTGACCGCGGCGGCGCCCGAAGTCGTCAGACCGGAAGACCTCGACGCGGCGTTCGTGGCCAAGGAGCGCGAGATCCTCGAGGCGCAGGCCATCGACAGCGGCAAGCCGCCGGAGATCGCGAAGAAGATGGTCGAGGGCCGCCTGCGCAAGACGATGGGCGAACTCAGCCTCGTCGAGCAGCCCTTCGTCAAGGAGCCGAAGACCCGCGTGGGGAAACTCCTGTCCGGCGCCGGCGCGACATGCACCCGCTTTGTGCGCTACGAGGTGGGCGAGGGGATCGAGAAAAAGGCGGACGATTTCGCGGCGGAGGTCGCGGCGCAGGCGGGGACTTCCTGAGAGTACGCCGGCGACGCTGGTCCCCAGGTCCCCGGCCCGCTGCCACCGCTCGGGCGGCCCCGCTGCTTCCGTGGCGCTGTCGCACTGCCTCCCGCGTTGACGAACTCCCCGGTCGGTGACATGGTGCGGGTGCCCGGAGGTGCCGCCATGGAACTCATCGACGAAATCAAGGACGACGCGGACGTCCGCATGGGCAAGTCCCTGGAGGCGCTGCACGACGCCTTTGCCCGGATCCGCACCGGCCGGGCGCACCCGTCGCTGCTGAACTCGGTCCGGGTCCCGTACTACGGCGCCGACACCCCGATACAGCAGGTCGCGACCATCACCGTGGAGGAGGGCCGTACGCTGGTCATCTCGCCGTGGGAGAAGAAGATGCTCCCGGAGATCGAGAAGGCCATCCTGCGCAGCGACCTGGGACTGACGCCGGCCGCCTCGGCCGACGTCGTTCGGCTGCCGCTGCCGCCGCTCTCGGAGGAGAACCGCCGGGACCTCACCCGCCAGGCCCGGCACGAGGCGGAGCACACGCGGGTGGCGATGCGCAACGTGCGCCGCGATGCCATCCACGACGTGCGCGAGTTCCTCAAGGAGAAGGAGATCACGGAGGACGACGCCTTCAAGGCGGAAGGCGAGATCCAGAAGATCACCGACGGCCACATCCAGGAAGTCGACGAGGCGCTCCAGCGCAAGGAAGCGGACCTGCTGGAAATTTGAGGGCGATTTGCACGTTTGGGGACGTGGCGGCGGACTAGAATCCAAGCCGTTCACGACGCCGAACGCCCGTCGTGATCGCCCGCGCCAGGCCGACCGAAGGAGTGCCGCATGTCCGAAGCCCGCCTCGAGGAGGGAACCGTCTCGGGCGCCGCCTGGCCCGCGTGCGTGCCACGTCACGTCGCCATCATCATGGATGGCAACCGCCGGTGGGCGGAACGGCGCCGGCTGCCGGTCGCGGCCGGGCACCGGGCGGGCGCGAAGAACGTCCGGCCCGTCGCGGACGCGTGCGCCGAAGCGGGGGTCGAGTTCCTGACGCTGTTCGCCTTCAGTACCGAGAACTGGCAGCGTCCGCGACACGAGATCCGGCCGCTCATGAAGCTCATGCGCGAGTTCCTCACGCACGACGTCGAGGAGCTCCGCGAGCGCGGCGTGCGGCTGCGCGTCATCGGCGACCGGTCGCGTTTCGCCCCGGATCTCCGGAGTTTGATGAACCGTGCCGAAGGCCTGACGCGGCGCAACGGGGGCCTGACCCTCAACATCGCGGCGGGCTACGGGGGGCGTTGGGACATCGCCCAGGCGGCCCGGCGGATGGCGGAGGACGCGCGCGCGGGGCGCTTGGAGCCGGAACGGGTGGACGACGACGTGTTCGCCTCCTACCTCAATCTCGCGGGGGCGGGACTGCCGGCGCCGGACCTGTGCATCCGCACCGGGGGCGACCGGCGCATCAGCAACTTCCTGCTGTGGGACATCGCCTACACCGAACTCTATTTCGCGTCGGACTACTGGCCGGACTTCGGCGTGCGTGAACTGGGCCTGGCGTTCGCGGACTTCGAAGCGCGCCCGCGGCGTTTCGGCCACGGCTGAACCGGACCCCTCGAGCGGAGCGCCCTTGCTCAGACAGCGCATCGTTACGGCCCTGGTCCTGGCCGCGGTCGTCGTCGGAGGGGTCGTGTTCCTGCCGGTGGGCGCGTTCGCGCTGTTCGTGCTCGTCCTGGCGATCCCGGGTCTCTACGAGTGGGCGGCGTTGTCGGGCTTCCACGGTGCGGTCTCGAAGGTCGGGTACACCTTGGCCGGCGCGGTTGTCCTCGCGCTCCTGTGGGTGGCTTCGGCCGTCTGGCCGATCGTCCTCGCCGTGGCGGCACTGTTCTGGGTCCTCGCGGCCGCGCTTGTCGTGAGCTTTCCCGCGGGGCGGCCGATAGCGGCCCGCCGACTCTGGATGGCGTTCGCCGGGGCGCCGGTCTTCGCCGGTGCCTGGCTCGGCCTCGTGGCGCTCAAGCAGCACGAGTCCGGCCACTGGTTCATCCTCTGGATGTTCGTGCTCGTCTGGGCCGCGGACAGCGGGGCGTACTTCGCCGGCCGGGCGTTCGGCCGCCGGCGTCTCGCGCCCCAGGTGAGTCCGGGCAAGACCTGGGAAGGGGCGTTCGGCGGGACCGCGCTCGCCGTCGTCGCCGCGAGCGCCATGGCGTGGGGCCTCGGATGGCGGCCGCTGTCCGGCTGGGTCGTCCTGGCCGTGGGCCTGGCGGTGGTGGCGATCGTCGGCGACCTGTTCGAAAGCGCGGTCAAGCGGGCGCGGGACGTCAAGGACTCGGGGGGACTGCTTCCGGGCCACGGCGGCGTGCTCGACCGGATCGACTCGACGGTCGCCGTGGCGCCGGTCTTGGCCGTCTGCCTGCCCGTGCTGGTATGATCGAGCCGATCGCCCGGCCCCGTCGGTCGCAGTCGCTCCCCGAGAGGTCCCGTCAGGTATGGATGCACTCTGGTACGTCTTCTACCTGCTGATCACGCTCGGCGTCCTGGTCACCGTCCACGAGCTTGGACACTACGTCGTCGCGCGCGCCTCGGGCGTACGGATCCTGCGGTTTTCGGTGGGCATGGGACGGCCGCTCTTCCTGTGGAAGGACAGCCGGGGCACGGAGTTCGTCATCGCGGCGATCCCCATCGGGGGCTACCTGCGCATGTACGAGTCCGGGGACTCCGCGACCCAGGTGGCTGCGGAGCCCGACGACCGGGCGTTCGACCGCCTGTCGCCGTGGTGGCGCATCGCCATCGCCGTCGCCGGTCCGGCCGCGAACTTCGTACTGGCGTTCCTGGTCTACTGGTTCATCGCGGTCACGGGCGTCACCGTGTTCCCGCCCCTGGTCGGCGCCGTCGAACCGGGCTCGGCCGCGGATGCGGCGGGGCTGCGCGGCGGCCAGGAAGTCGTCGGGGTGGACGGCCGCGAGACGCGCACGTGGACGGACGTCGGCCTGGGACTCGCCAGGCGCCTGGGCGATTCGGGGGAGATCGAGGTCGAAGCGCGGTGGCCCGACTCGGCCACGTCCCGCCGTCATGTCGTCGCCATCGACGACTGGCACCGGCTCGAGGAAGAGCCGGACCTGCTCGGCTCGCTCGGCATCTCGCCGATGCTCCCGGCGGTCGTGGGCGAGGTGCTCCCGGACAGCGCGGCGGAGCGCGCCGGCTTTCAGGCCTGGGACCGCGTGGTATCCGCCGGTGGCGCACCGGTCGCGGGCTGGTCCGACTGGGTGCGCGCGGTCAGCGGATCGCCGGAGAGCCCGCTTTCCGTCCTGGTCGCACGGGAGGGCGTCGAGGTCGGCCTGACGCTGGTGCCGGACGCGGTGGAGGCGGTCGACGGCAGCATGATCGGCTTCGCGGGCATGCGTGCGCCGACACGGACCATCCGGTCGTCTCTCCTCGGTGGGATCGTCGTCGGAGCGCAGGAGGCGGCCCGCAACACCGTGCTGACGCTCGGCCTGCTGAAGAAGATGGTCGCGGGCCTGGTCTCGCCGAAGAACCTCTCCGGACCCATCATGATCGCGAAGGTGGCGAAGGACTCCGCGGAGTCGGGCTGGCGGAGCTTCCTCGGCATTCTCGCGCTGCTGTCGATCAGCCTCGGGGTGATCAACCTGCTGCCGATCCCCATCCTGGACGGCGGCCACATCCTGTTTGCGACGGCCGAGATCGTCGCCCGGAAGCCGGTGTCGGAGCGCGTGCAGGCCATAGGCGTCCGCATGGGACTGTTCGTCGTGTCGTGCATGATGCTGCTGGCCATCTACAACGACGTGACGCGGTTCCTGTAGCTCGTGGTCGCCCGCGTTGGAACGAGGGCCCCGGGCCGTTATGCTCTCTCCCGCCATGGCTCCCCGTGAGGTCGAACCCATGCGTCGCGTGACCCGGAGGCGCCCTGCCCGTGCCCGCATGCGTACGCTCGCCGCGGGGGTGCTCGCGACCGTCCTCGCGGCGCAGGCGGCGGCCTGGGACACGTTTCGGGTGGCGGACATCCGCCTGCAGGGGCTGCAGCGCGTGTCGGCGGGGACTGTCTTCAACCTGCTGCCGGTCGAGGTCGGCGATCCCGTGGATGCGGTCGCGGTGCGGGAGCTGATCCGGTCGCTGTTCGCGTCCGGCTACTTCGACGACGTGCAGGCCCTGCGCGACGGCAACGTCCTCATCGTCGCCGTGGACGAGCGACCGGCCATCGAGTCGATCGAGATCGAGGGCAACAAGGCCATCAAGGACGAGTCCC
>JAPPHP010000213.1 GCA_028821035.1 Gammaproteobacteria bacterium
CCTTCACCTCGCAGGTGCCTGTCCTGACAGGTGCATTTTCCCACACCAGCCTTGCGGGCCGGGCTCCCGCGCCAACCCCGCCAACTCCTTATCCGGGAATCAGGAAAACGTCGCAAGATTCCGCCGCACGTCGCATAATGTACGGGCTCAGGATGCTAGCCCGTATGAGGAGGACAAGTGTCAAACGGAAAGGCGGAACTGATAGGCGGAGCATTAGTCATGGTCGTCGTACTGTGGGTGGCGGCGATGGTGGTCGCCCCCACGGCGGCGAACGCGGAAGAACGGGCGACCAACCAGGTCATCGAGGAGATCGTGGTGACCGGCACACGCCGCCCGGACCGGACGATTACGGAGTCCCTCTCTCCGATCGACGTGGTCTCCGGTGAGGAGATGGAGAAGCAGGGCTACGCGGAGATGGACGACCTGCTGCGCACCAACGTGCCGTCGTACCAGGTCAACAGTCACCCGATCGACGACGCCGGAACGCTGGTGCGTCCCGCCAAGCTGCGGGGGCTGGCGCCGGACCAGACCCTGATCCTGGTCAACGGCCAGAGGCGGCACCGCTCGGCGGTGATCAACTTCATCTCCGATGGCCTGACGCAGGGCGTTCAGGGTCCGGACCTGTCGGTGATTCCGGCCATGGCGCTTGACCGGGTCGAGGTGCTCCGTGACGGCGCCGCGGCGCAGTACGGCTCCGACGCGATCGCCGGGGTCATCAACTTCATCCTCAAGGAGGATTCCTCGGGCGGCCGGGTGCAGGCTAGCTACGGGATGACCGGCGCGGGCGACGGGGAAACCCGGGAGGTGAAGGCCAACTTCGGGCTGCCGCTCGGCGACGATGGCTTCGTGAACGTCACCGCCGAGTACCTGGAGCAGGACGAGACGATCCGCAGCGTGCTCCGCACCGACGTTGCCGAGTTGGTCGCCAAGCGGGACCTGATCGGCGTCAACTCCAGCGGCCTGCACGGCGAGACGCAGATCTGGGGCAGCCCGATTATCCACGATTCGCTGAACGTCTTCGTCAACTCCGGCATCGAGATCAGCGATCAGGCCGAGCTCTACGCCTTCGGAAACTACGCCCAGCGAGAAGTGGAGGGCGGGTTCTATTTCCGTAACCCCGATACGCGCAACGGCGTGTTCCGCTCCGGCGGCCGGCGCCTGGTAGGTCCGCTGGACGAGGCGACCCACCTGAGCGGCGCTTGCGAGCAGTACCGCCTCGTCGCGGCTTCCGCGGCGGACGGCGCCGCGGCGGTGCAGGCGGACTTCGACAACCTGGCGGCGTTGGCAGCGGACCCGAACTGCTTCTCGCACAACGCGAGCTTCCCGAACGGCTTCACGCCGCGTTTCGGCGGCGAGGTGGCCGACTACAGCATCACGGCGGGGATCAAGGGCGAGCTCGACTCGGGCCTGCGCTACGACCTCAGCGTGTATTCGGGTGAGAACGAGCAGGACTTCTTCATCTTCAACACGGTCAACTCCGCGCGTGGACCGGCGCAGCCGGGCGGCGCCTTTTTCGACCCGGGTGTCTACACGCAGAGCGAGCGGAGCGTACAGGCGGACTTCGGTTACCTGGTGGAGGAGATGTTCGCAAGGCCCGTGCACGTCGCCTTCGGGGCGGAGTGGCGCGAGGAGACTTTCGAGATCAAGGCGGCCGACATGTTCGCCATCGGGTCGGGCAACTCCAAGACCTGCGGCGAGCGGCTCGACGCCTTGGGCAACGGCATGACGCCGGCGCGCGCCGAGCCCTGCACGACCGAGGAGCTGCTCAATCTCGCCGGGTTCACCCCGGCCTCGAACGGGTTCTCCGGCTTCTCGCCGCAGGTGGCAGGCGAGTGGGACCGCTACAACACGTCCGTCTACGTCGATGTCGAGACGGAGTTGTCGGACAGGTTCAGCGTGGGCGCGGCGTTGCGTTTCGAGGACTACGAGGACTTCGGCACCACGACCAACGGGAAGCTGGCCGGCCGTCTGCAGGTCTCGGATGAACTCGGGTTGCGGGGCACGGTCCAGACCGGATTCCGCGCGCCGACGCCGGGCCAGGCGAACGTCAGCAACGTCAGCACGGTGTACAACCCTACGCTGAGGGATCTGGTCGAACAGGGCCTTACCCCGCCGACCGACCCGGTGGCGATGTTCTATGGCGGCCAACCGCTCGAGCCGGAAGACTCCACCAGCTTCACGGTCGGAATCGACTGGCGTCCGGATTGGGGCCTGGTGCTGACCCTCGACGCGTTCCGTATCGAGGTGGATGACCGTCTCGCCCCGTCCCGGGAGTTCGAACTTTCCCAGGCGGACGTGGACGTGCTGGACAGCCAGGGCGTTTCCGGGGTGACCGAGGGCAGTACGCTCACGTACTACACCAACTCGTGGGAGACGGAGACGAGCGGTCTCGAGCTCGTGGCTTCGTGGTCGATGGATATCGGGCTGCCGGGGGGCGACACGGATTTCACCGTCGCCGGCAGCATCATCAACACGGAAGTGGCCGGCTTCGACGCGGGTACGCTGGACGCGCGGCGCGTGTTCAACATCGAGAACATGCTGCCGCAGGAACGCGCCGTGATCACGGCCAACCACTTCCTGGGCAACAACTGGCGGCTGACGGGGCGGGTCAGCTACTGGGGCGCCTGGGAGGTGCAGGACTCGGGGGTTCCCTCGCCGGACGATTACGGCAGCGAAGTGCTCGTGGACCTCGAGGCGGCCTATCGCATGGACGGCGGCCTCCTGGTGCTGCTGGGCGCGCAGAACATCTTCGACGCGACGCCGGAAGAGCACCCCCGTGGCGCGAGCGACAGCGGGCAGCGCTATCACGAACACTCCCCGTTCGGATTCAACGGCGCCTACTGGTACACGCGCGTCAGCTTCGAGTTCTGACCGCCGCCGCGTAGGGTAGCCGCGGGCGGGGGGGGGGGGGGGCCGGAGCGCCGCCCCCCCCCCGGGGGGGGGGCGCGGGGCCGCCCGGGGGGCGGGGGGTGTGGGGGGGGGTTTTGCGGCCCTCACGCCCCCACCCACCGCCGTGGCGTCCGGCTCCGGTCCGGCTCTGGCCACTCCGGTTTCCGGGACGCTTCGAGTACACTGTCGCATCGCCGTATCGGCATGCCGGGGAACGGATTTGGAAGTACCGCCAGCCCAGGGTCGCGGAGCCCGTCGCCGCGCGAGAGAGATGTCCCGAAACGCCAGACGGGCGACGATGATCCTGGCGGATCTCGTCGCCCTGCCCTCGCTGCTCTGGCTGTCCATGTGGGTGGCGGGAGCCCAGGCGGAGGGAGTCGCGGTCGGGCTTGCGGCCGTCGCCGGTTTCGTGGCGCTGCTCGCTTTCGGCTGGCTCGGCCTGTACCGCACCATCGTGCGGGTCATGGACATCGGACTGGTCATGGCCGCCGTGCGCACGCTGTTGCCCTGCGCCGTGTTCGTCGGCGCCGTGCTGGCCTTCGCGATCGACGCGGAAGCTGCCGTCCGGACCGGAGTGGGCTTCCTCGCGCTGGGGCTGGTCTGGGTGACCGGCAGCCGCTTCGCGGCCGGGAGCCTGGCGGGCGCGGCGCGCCCGCGCGGCGAGCGCGTGGTGGTCTACGGAGAGGCGTACGAGGCGACCCGGCTCGCGGCACTGATCCGGGGTCACGGGAGCATCGCCCCGGTGGCGCTGGTCGACGACAACCCGGATCTCGTGGGCCATTCCATCGACGGCTTCGAGGTGCACCGCTCGTCGGATCTCCCGCGGCTGATCGACACGCTCGGCGTGTCGCGGGTGCTGCTGACGATCTCCCCGGGGCGCGAGCGCCGGCGCGTGATGGAACGGCTTGCCCCGCTCCCCGTGCGGCTCCAGACGATTCCCGACGTGTCCAAGCTGATCGCCGGGCAGGTCGGGCTGACCGAGGTGAGCGACGTCGACGTCGTGGACCTGCTCGATCGCGATCCCGTGCCGCCCATGCAGGACCTGCTCGAGACCTGCATACGCGACAAGAACGTGCTCGTCACTGGGGCCGGGGGGTCGATCGGCGCGGCGCTGTGCCGGCAGATCCTGACGCAGAAGCCCCGGCGCCTCATCCTGCTCGACCTGTCGGAAGCGGCGCTCTACAACATCGACAAGGAGATGCGGGCGGTGGTCGCCCGGGAGGGCCTGCCGGACGACCTCGTCGTGCCCCTCATCGGCTCCGTCCTCAACCGGGCCCGGCTGCGCGACGTGTTCGAGTCGTATCGCGTGCACACGGTGTATCACGCCGCGGCGTACAAGCACGTGCCCCTGGTCGAATACAACATGATCGAGGGCGTCCAGAACAACGTGTTCGGCACGCTCTACACGGCCGAGGAGTGCCTGCGGTCGGGCGTCGAGAACATGGTCCTCGTGTCGACGGACAAGGCGGTGAACCCCAACAGCATCATGGGCGCCACCAAGCGCCTGGCCGAACTCGTGCTGCAGGGGCTGCAGCAGCGGGGGGGCGGCACGAAGCTCTCCATCGTCCGGTTCGGCAACGTGCTCGGCGCGTCGGGCTCGATCGTGCCGCTGTTCGTGGAGCAGATCCGGGGCGGCGGGCCCGTCACCATCACGCATCCCGAGGTGACGCGCTACTTCATGACCATCGACGAGGCGGTGTCGCTCGTGATCCAGGCGGGTTCCATGGCGCACGGTGGCGACGTGTTCGCCCTCGACATGGGCAAGCCCGTTCGGGTCCTGGACCTCGCGGAGAAGATCGTCGCGCTGATGGGGCTGACGGTGCGGGACGACGACAACCCGGGCGGCGACGTCGAGGTCAGCTACATCGGCCTGCGGCCCGCGGAAAAGCTGTACGAGGAACTGGCTATCGGGAGGAACGTGACCGGCACGCGGCATCCGATGATCCTGCGTGCCCGGGAGGAGTTCATTCCGTGGCCGGAACTCAACGCGATTCTCGAACGGATCGGCCAGGCCGGAGCCGACTTCGACTGCGAGCGCACGCGCCGGCTCCTCGAACTGGTGGTCGACTACGAGCCGATCGAGGACGTGGAGGACCTGGTGTGGCAGGAAGCCCGCCGCCGCCGCCAGTCGTCGACCCTCAGCGGCTCCAACGTCACGGAGTTGCCGCGCGGAGCGGAGGCGCGGCAGGGCGACTGAGGAGCCCCGACCCTACACGCTGGCCATCGATCTGGCCGCCGACTGACCGGCCCGGTCTCGATGCAGACGTAGTTTTTCGCCGACAGTCCGCCGGCGAAACCGGCCCGGCCAGCCGCAAGAACGCGGGCGATGACCTTGCGCTGACGCTCGTTCAATCGCTCTTCGTAGCTTCCGTGTCCAGGCGCGTGCGCGGCTCGAAGTCCTCGGTGGCCGAAGGGCG
>JAPPHP010000064.1:0-1429 GCA_028821035.1 Gammaproteobacteria bacterium
TGTACCGCCAGGGTGTTCGGTCCTCTCTCGCTCATTCGGCATGGTCCTGCGTTGCTTGGGGTCATCATAAGCGCCCGTTGACGGCGCCTGCCGGCGCGCCCAACATCGGAACGATGGAGAGGCCGACCGAGTGCAGCGGACAGTTGCGGGAATAGCCCTGCTGCTGGTCGGCCTCGCCGCATCTGGCGGTGTCGCCGCCGAATCGGACTCCGGGTCGCACACTCGCTCCGTCAAGGACGGCGTCTACACCGAGGCCCAGGCCCTGCGCGGCGAGGCTGTCTACCGTGCGCATTGCATCGAATGTCACGGCGAAGACCTGCGCGGCGGGCACATGACCCCGTCGATGGTCGGGATCGGCTTCGCGTTCCGCTGGCGGAACCGCGACCTCCACGACTTCTACGAGGGCATGCGCCAGACCATGCCGCAGAGCGCTCCGGGTGGCCTGAGCGCCGACGTTTACGCCGACCTGGTCGCTTTCATCCTGGCGCGGAACGGGTACCCGGCAGGGGACGCCACGCTTCCCTCGGAGGCGGACATCATCCGCGGGATCGTGATCGAAGCCGAGTTCTGAGGCTGCGGCAACGTGCCTGGAAACGCACTGTCTTACCCGGACAGCCCAACTACCTCGCGGACGTGAGCCGACTCCCGTGCCTCCCCAAGCAGAAAACGAGCCACCGCCGCGCGCGAGATGGGTTTGCCGCCCTCGGGAGATGCGCCGGCGGCGCGGCGGAAGCCGGTGTCGGGGTCGTTGGTGAGAAAACCCATTCGGGCGATCGTCCAGTCGAGGCCGGAGGAGCGGATCCGCTCTTCCATCCGACCCGCTTCCCTGACGGCGTTCGGGGTGAGCCGGCGCAGGACGCGATCCAGCAGCTTGTCGCTCGGAAACAGCAACGCGGTGGAGGTCACCAGGAGCCTGTTGACGGCGCTCCCCTCCATCGCCTCGACGATCGAGGCTCCGGAGGCAGAGTAAACGGCGGTGGCGGCCTTCGTCGGCAGGCGCGGTCCCAGCGTGGAAATCACCACGTCATGCCCGGGCAGAATCGCCTCCAGGACCCTCGGGTCGCACGCATCTCCGACCCGGACTTCCAGTCGCTCATGGCCGACTTCGCCCAGCTTGTCTTCGGCACGCACCAAGGCCGTGACCGTGTCGCCAGCGCTCAGCGCCTGGCCAAGCACTTCCCGCCCGGTTCTCCCGTTGGCGCCGAGCAGCACGATGTTCACGCGCGCCTCACCCCCCCAGTTCCCGCGCCAGCTTGACGAACGCGGTCTCCGCCACCCGTATCGCACCGTCGTTGGTCGCGAAGGCAAGCACCGTGTTCCTGGCGGGCAGGAGCATGAGCAGAGCGTACCAAAGCGTGTTGCTGCCGTTGTGCCAGAGCACCCCCCGCCCACTCGCGCTCGGCGCGCACCCAGCCGCTGGCGTAGTCAT
>JAPPHP010000064.1:1439-5270 GCA_028821035.1 Gammaproteobacteria bacterium
ACGCTCCCAGGCCGCGCGTGGCATCAGGGGTGGCGACGTGGCGGATTCTCCGGCCAGGTGGGCCGCACCGAAGCGCGCGAGGTCGGCGATCATCATGTGCACGGCGCCCGACGGACTCATCACCGGCGAGTTGTCTGCAGGCGTCCTGAACGGGTCCGCGGGCCTTCGGAACCTGCGCAACCGGACGGCATGCCCGGTCGGCTCCTGGTGCGGCGCATCGCCCCGCGGCGGACCGAAGCCGGCGCTCGCGAGCATCAGCGGCGCGAACACGCGCTCGCGCAGCAGCGCCTCGCAAGGCCTGCCGGTCACCGTCTCCGCAACGTGGCCGGCGATCGTGTAACCCACGTTGGAGTATGCGAATCGGGCGCCGGAGGGGGACCGGGGCTTCCTGCAAAGAACGTCCGCGATGAAGCCGCGCCGAGCCGCCACCAGTTCCTCGGCGGTATCGGGCCAAACCCGCTGCACGCGAATCGGGAAGTTCGCCCGGACGCCGGCGGTGTGCGTCAGCAGATGATGCAGCGTGCAGGTGTCCCAGCCGCCGGCCATCCGCACGTCCGGCAACAGCGCCGGCAGGGTGTCCTCCCGGGACAGTCGCCCGTCGTCTTCCAGCACGGCCAGCAGGGTGGCCGTCATCGACTTCGTGATCGAACCGACGTGCCAGCGGTCGTCGACGGTCACCGGGACGCCGGAACCGCGCCGGCGTTCACCGCTGGCGGCTACCCCGGCCAAGTGTCCGTCGGTCATGACGGCGACGGTCACGCCGGTAAGCCCCGTCTCGTCCCGCAGGCGTGCCACGCGGGCCTCGAGGCCCGACTGGAACTCCTCGTCCACCGCGCCCCGCGATCACTCCGGCAGCGCGAACACGAACAGGTTGTTCCCCGCGCTCGGCCGCAACTCGCGCGTCATACGCAACAGCAGGCTCGAGATGCCGGAGTGGCCGGTACTGACGGCGACGTACTGGCGGCCGTCGACCGCGTAGGAGATCGGGAATCCGGTAACCGGCGATCCCAGGTTGATCTCCCAGAGGACCTCGCCGGTCCGCTGGTCGAACGCCTTGAACCGGCCGTTCAGGTCGCCGCCGAACACGAGCCCGCCACCCGTCGTCACGAGCGACATGGTGGACGCGCGCTGCTCGTGCACCCAGAGGATCCTGCCGGTCTCCGCCGAGACGGCATACACCGCCCCCTGCGCTTCCTTGCCCGGCGCGAGCACGTAGTCGACGGCGAGCCCGTAGACCGCCAGGGAGGCGTCCGGCGAGTCCGTCGCCATCGTCGGCATGCAGACGTTGCGCATCGGGACGTACATCGCGTTGGTCAGCGGACTGTAGGCCCCCGCTTCCCAGTCCCGGCCGCCGATCGCGCTCGGGCAGATGAGGTGCATCTGCCCCATGGCCGTGAAGACGAAGTCCTCGTTCTCGGACACGGCGCCCGTCGCGCCGTCGATGTCGAAGACGACGTTCTGGGAGATCGTCGGCGTCGCCCAAAGGAACTCCCCGGTCGCACGTTCCAGCGTGTAGACGATGCCGGTCTTGCCCGGTATGCCGGTCACGACCTTGCGCTTCTCGCCCGGTACGAGGTTCGGGTTCAGCCAGTGCACCGCGTCCGGGTCCGGGGCGACCACGGTGTCGACCAGCAGGCGTTCGAACGGATGGTCGAGGTCCCAGTGGTCCCGCATGTGCTGGTAGTACCAGCGGATCTCGCCGCTGTCGCCGTCCAGCGCGAGCGTGGAGTTGTGGTAGAGGTAATCCTTGTCGATGCCGTCGAGCATGAACTTGGGCGCCGGCGCCGTGACGGACGTGCCGGCGAACACCAGGTTCAGCTCCGGGTCGTAGCTCGGCGGCATCCAGGAGCCGACGTGCACGCGCTCCTCGAAGGGGACCTCGCCCCACGTCTCGTCCCCCGGCTCGCCCGGCGCCGGGACCGTGCGCCGGCGCCAGACCTCCGCGCCGGTCAGCGCGTCGTGCGCCGTGATCACGCACGCATCCGGGCCGGCCTCCGGCATGCAGCTCCGTCCCGACACCGCCTTGCCCTTCGCGATGATCGGACCCGCCCCCTGGATGACGTAGCCTTCGTTCCCCGGGTTCAGGATCGGCGTCTCCCAAACGGGTCGGCCTGTCCTCGCGTCGAGCGCGAAGACCTGCGCGTCGGAACTCGCGTCGATGATGAGGTTGTTGTAGATCGCAACGTTGCGGTTGTTGCTCCCGAGCGGCCAGTAGATCGAGTTCCGTATCTCCGGTGCGACAGGGCGGACGTGCTCCCAGAGGAGGTCTCCCGTCACCGCGTCGATGGCCTGCATCACGTCCGCGGGGTTCGGCATGTACAGCACGCCGTCGTAGGCGAGGGGCGTGCCGGACTGGCTGCCCTCCCGCAGGGCGCGCGTCCAGACCATGCGGAGCGACGCCACGTTGTCCCGGGTAATCTGGTCGAGTGGGCTGTAGCCGTGGCCGTCCGTCGTGCGCCGCCAGCTCAGCCAATCTGCCGGGTCCGGGTTCTCCAGCATGGCGTCCGTCACGGGGGCGAAGGTCGGAGCCTCCGCGCCAACGGCCGGCCCGGTAGCCCAGGCCGTCAAGGCGGCGGCGACGGCCCACCGGCCGCGCCTGCGCCAGCGCGTGGCTCGCGCCTCGGACGTGGTGGGTTCTCCGTTGTGTCGGCTCGCGTCGCGGCGAATCACGGCACCTCCAAGCTGATGCTCGGCGCGAAGTTACACCAGCGAACCCGAACCGCCGCCTGGAGGCCGGTTACCGGATGGCCGACACCACCGTCGCGACGCCCACGACCAGCGCGATGGCCGTGATCACGAACCAGACCTTGACCGAGGACACGTCGTCCCGGGTCGCCAACGTCTTCAACCGCTCGTCGATGCGAGCCCCGCTGATCTCGACCTCCCGGAGACGCGGCTCCAGGTCGGACGGAGGTGCCGTCGTCGATGCCATTCCCTTAGCCTCCCTGCCGCAGTCTCCAGATCGGAGCCGTTCCTCCCAAGCATTCTCCCCCAGGCTTGGCACCTGTCAAGGTCCAGGCCGCTTGCGTCGTCGGACGCACCTCACAACGACCCCTCCCGCAACAGCTGCTCCACGGCACGCGCCACCCCACCCTCGGTGTTCGGCGCGCTCACGAACGTCGCGGCCTGCCTTGTCGCTTCGTCCGCCTGCCCCATCGCCACCGACGCGCCGGCGGCGTTGAACATCTCGATGTCGTTTTCCGCATCGCCGAAGGCCACCACCTGTTCGGCGCCGATACCCATGTGGCCGCAGGCGGCGCGGAGCGCGTGGCCCTTGCTGGCGTTGGCCCCGGTGGCAGTGAGGATGATCTTGCCGTTCGGACCGATCGAGTCCGCAATGTGCACGCGGCCCGCGTACTTCGGTTCCAGCTCTGACCGGATCCGGGCGACGACCGCGCTGCCCTGAATCGCCGCGACGCGCGGGAGCGACTGCTCGGCGCCGGTCAATGCCGGCGTCCACTCCAGGTTCGGCAGGTTCAGCGTCCCCGGCCCGCCGTCGAGTTTCACCAGCACCCGCTCGGAGAACGTCACCGTCGCGATGCAGCGATTGGCGTCGCACAGCGCGAACAGCTCCGCCGCGAAGTCCGCCGGCAGGCGCTCGTCGAATACATCCTCCCCGGTAGCCGGGTCGTAGACCTCTGCGCCCGAGCAGGCGATGACGGGATCGGCCACGCCGATTTCCCCGGCGATCCGGAGCGCCATCTGTCGCCATCGCGCGGTCGCGATGAGGATTCGGTAGCCGGCATCCCGCGCTTCCCGCAGCGCACGCAGGTTCTCCGCCGGCAGGTCCTCGCCGACGAGCAGCGTCCCGTCGAGATCGAGCGCGAGCGC
>JAPPHP010000042.1 GCA_028821035.1 Gammaproteobacteria bacterium
CCTACCGGTTCGGCCCCCGCGTCATCGGCACCGGCTGCCAGCGCTCCAGCGGCGTCTTCGGCAGCACGGTGGGGTTGACGCAGCTCATCGGCCACTTCCCGCGCAGCACGAGGGCCACTTCCTGGCCGACGCGCCGCCGCGCCGTCGGGCGCATGCGCGTGGTCGCCGAAGCCACGTGCGGCGTGACGATGACGTTGTCCATGGTGAGGAGCGGGTTGTCGGGCTCCGGCGGTTCCTGCTCGAGGACGTCGAGCCCGGCGGCCGCGACCTTGCCGCTCTCCAGCGCCGCGATCAGGTCCGGTTCGTCGATGATCGGGCCGCGCGCCGTGTTCACCACGGCGACGCCGTCCTTCATGCGGGCGAACGCCGCGGCGTTCAGGAGGTGTTCGGTCTCCGCGTTGTGCGGCGAGTGCACGGAGACGTAATCGGAACGTTCGAGCATCTCGCCGAACGACACCGGTTCCACGCCGTAGTCGCTGATCGTGAGTTCGGAGACGTAGGGGTCGTAGGCGATGACGTGCATGCCGAACGCCTTGGCCCGCCGCGCGGTGCAGCGCGCCACGTTGCCGAAGGAGACCAGGCCGAGGGTCTGTCCCATGAGCCGGGGGACGTGGTTCAGCAGCGGACGGCCCTGGCGCCACTCGCCCCGCGTGGCGAAGAGGTCCATCTGCTTGGCGCGGCGCGCCGTCGCCAGGATCAGCATCATGGCGTGGTCGGCCACTTCCTCGATGAAGACGTCGGGGCAGTTCGTGACGACGATGCCGGCGCGCGTGGCGGCGTCCACGTCCACCATGTCGACCCCGACGCTGCCGAGGCCGATCACGACGCACTGCTCGAGCTTCGAGATGACCGCTTCGTCGAAACGGATGCCCCACGAGGTGATGACGGCGTCCGCGGTGGCGGCGCCTTCCGCGAACGCTTCGGCCGTCCGGCTCTCGACCTCCACGATGTCGGCGATGGGAGCGAGCGCCTCGAGCTCCAGGGAGTACTTCTCCTCGAGCGAGGCCACATCCGCGATGCGCGGAAGTTGCATGGCGACTGTCTTGCGGGTCATTCCGTTTGCTCCGGGGGTTGTCCTTCGGGGGTGGTGTGTCCGTCCGCAGCGAGCAGGGCGACGGCCTCGTCGCGCAACTGGCGCTTGAAGATCTTCTCGGAGGCGATGCGCGGCAGGCGCTCGGTGCGCAGCCAGATGTGCTCCGGCACCTTGAACCGGGCGAGGTGCTCGGCCGTGTGCGCCTGGAGGTCCTCCACCGTCGGGGGCGCGTCGTCCCGGACGGACACGACGGCGGCCACGGTCTCGCCGAGCCGCGGGTCCGGCACGCCGAACACGGCGCACTCCGCGACGCCGGGGTGGCGGTACAGCACGGCCTCCACCTCCTGGCAGCCGATGTTCTCGCCGCCGCGGAGGATCATGTCCTTCGCGCGGTCCGTGATGTGGACGTAGTCGTCCTCGTCCATGTGACCGACGTCGCCGGTGTGCACCCAGCCTTCCGTCAGCGCTTCGGCGGTGGCGTCGGGCCGGTTCCAGTAGGCCTTGAAGTTCATGACGCCCCAGATCCACAGCTCGCCCGTCTCGCCGCGCGGCAACTCGTGGCCGGCGTCGTCGACGACTTTCACCCGGACCAGCGGCGCGATCGGCCGCCCGCAACTCTTCGGACGTTCGATGTAGGCGAGGCCGCCGATCATGGTGGCGAGCCCCTGGGTCTCGGTCATGCCCCAGCCGGTGCCGGCCGCCCCCTCGCCGAGCTGCTCATCGATGCGGCGGGCCTGTTCGGGCGCCATCGGAGCGCCGCCGCCCCCCGCGCTCGCGAGGCTCGACAGGTCGTAGCGGTCGTAGTTGGGGGACTGCACCAGTTCCCACGCCATGGTGGGTACGCCGCTGAAGGAGGTGACGCGCTCGCGCTCGATGAGGCGCAGGGCCTCCTCCGGGTCCCAGCGGTACATCGCGACGACCTTGCGGCCGGAGCGGAACGAGGAGAGGAGCTGCACGGTGAGCCCGGTGACGTGGAACAGCGGGACGCTCAGGATGATGGCCGGCGGGTAGGGGGCCGGCTCGTCGGCGAGTTCGGGCATCAGGTGCTGCGCCAGGGCGCCGCCGGACTCCCAGCCGAGGAGCGCCTGTACCACCGACGTGTGGACCGACAGCACGCCTTTCGGATGCGCCGTCGAGCCGGACGTGTAGAGGATCGTGGCGTCGTCCGCGCCGTGCAGGGGCAACTCGGGCATCTCGGGCGAGGCGTCCGCGACGAAGTCGGCCCAGGTCGTCGCGCCGGGGTGTTCGCATCGGACCGTTACGAGTTCGACGTGCAGCCGCTCGGCGTGCGGAGCGAAGCGTTCCAGCCGCTCGCGGTCGGCGAACAGGAGCCGGAGGCCGCTGTCCTCGACGCCGTAGACCATCTCCTCGGCGGACCACCAGGCGTTGAGCGCTACCGCGACGGCGCCCATCGACGTGATGCCCATGAACGCGAACACCCACTCGGGATAGTTGCGCAGGGCGATGCCGACGCGGTCGCCGGGCTGGACGCCGCGGGCGCGCAGGGCGTTGGCGCAGGCCGCGGCCCGCTCCCAGGCGTCGCGGAAGGTGTAGCGCTCGTCCTCGTAGACGTAGAAGTCGGCGTCCGCGTGTTCGAGGCCCTGGCGGTAGAGTTCGCGAAGGTTGTCCGGGGCGTTGACGAAGACCGGGAACTCGACCCCGTTGACGCGCCGGACGGCCGTCTCGTATGGCTCTCCCACGGCCGTCACAGCGTCGATCGCCGCCTCGATGGTGGCCTTGTCCATGGTCGGTGACGGGCTCTCCGGGTTCGGGCGCGGGCCGAACGGACCCGTGCGGGCAAAGCCGCGCATTTTCGCATGGAACTGTTGCGGTTGGCAGCGGCCGGGGGTGGCCGCCTCCGTTGTGCTGGTGGGTTTCGCGGCGCTCGCGATGGGCTCGGCGGGCTGGACGATCTACCGGGTCCGCGTGCTCGACGCGTTGACTTGATCGCCCGCGCGCGAACAGACTGTGCGGCGGCGCGGGCCCCGCGAGACGAGAAAGGAAGGACTCCATGCGAGAGAACACGCCCCTGAAGACGTGGCGCGAGGGCGGCCAGACGGTGGGGGGCTGGCTGTCCGTCGGCAACGCCTACACGGCCGAGGTGATGTCGAACGTCGGCTTCGACTGGCTGTGCGTCGACCTGCAGCACGGCATGCTGAGCTACGACGACCTCACCTACATGCTGCCGGCCATCTCGACCTGCGACACGATCCCGTTCGTGCGGGTACCGTGGAACGAGCCGTACGAGATCATGAAGGCCCTCGACGCGGGCGCGTACGGCGTCATCGTGCCGATGGTCAACAACCGGGAGGAGGCGGCGACCGCCGTGGCCGCCTGCCGCTATCCGCCGGACGGCAACCGCTCCTTCGGTCCCATCCGCGCGGCCATGTACGGCGGGCGCGGTTACGCCCGCGACGCCAACGACCAGATGGCGTGCATCGCGATGGTGGAGACCGCCGAAGGCATCGAGAAGCTCGACGAGATCGCGAGCACGCCGGGCCTCGACGCCATCTACATCGGGCCTTCGGACCTGGGCTACGCGCTGGGTCTCGGACCGGCCGCGTTCACCGACCCGAAGCACGAGGAGACCGTGCAGCGGATCCAGGATGCCTGTCGGGCGCACGGCATCGCCGCCGGCATCCACGGCGGCAGCCTGCCGTTCGCCCAGCGCTGGCTGCAGCAGGGCTTCAATCTCGTGACGCTCGGCTCTGACAGCGGCTTCATGGGCGCGGCGGCGCGGGAGCAACTCGCGCAGGCGAAGGAAACCGCGGCCGAGGAGCGGGAGAGCACCGGGTATTGACGGCGGCGCGACCAGGGCCGCGAGGGCGGCCCGTCAGGCGTCCTGGCCGATCAGCGAGCGGTAGTGGTCGCGCCCCCGGGCGGCGGTTTCGCCGAGGGTCGCGTCCAGCTTGACGATTGCTTCCCGCGCCGGCTGTGCCGGCTCGATGTCGTCCAGCCCCTGCAGGAAGCGGAACGCGCAGACGTTCAGGCCGTGGTCGAGTTCGTAGCTGACTTCCACGACCACGTTGTCGAGCCCGGCGTCGGTGGTGGGAACGTCGCACTGGATGTCGACCTGCTGCTGGCGATACTTGGAGTACACCGACTGTGGGTCGCTGACGCCGAACAGCCGCTCGAGACGTTCGGGACGCACCCGCATGCCGTCCTCGGTGAGGTGGCCGACGTACCGGTAGCCGACGCGGGTGCGATCCGGAGAGTCGCGCAGGGTCGGGGTCTTCTCCCCCTCGAACAGGGCTTCGAACAGGGGGTCCAGCACGGCTTCGTGGCGCTTCACGAAACCGTCCACGGCCGCCTTGATATCGGCGACCCCGTCGCGCCGGCCGCGGATGACGCGGTACTTGCACGTGAGCGAGGACAGGCCGTCGTCGTCCTTCCCCATCATCCGGACGAAGTAGTAGAAGTCGTTCAGGGTGATGCGCATCTGGATCTCGTTGCAGGTGTGAGGAGGTAACGAGGCGGTTGACGGGTCAGCGTTGCTGCGGCGCTGCGAGTGTTTCGGGCTCGAAGGCGCGCAGCATGACGCCTTCGAGCCGTCCGAGGGAGTGACGCACGTCGGAGAGCTGGTTGGCGAGGCCGTCGACGCGCTGCCCGAGGGCGTCCAGCCGGTTGGAGAGGCGTGCGCGCTCTTCGCGCGCCACGGCCATCTGTTCCCGGATGTCTTCGTGCAGGGCATCGAAACGGGCGTCCACGGCGTCGAACCGCCGGTCAATGGTGTCGAAACGCCTGTCGACGGCATCGAATCGGCTGTCGACGGACCCGAATCGCCTGTCGATGGCTTCGAACCTCTTGTCGATGGCATCGAATCGCCCGTCGACGGCTTCGAACCTCTTGTCGATGGCATCGAAACGCCTGTCGATGGCATCGAACCGCCGATCCAGCCGCCGTACGAACCACGCGGCGAGGCCGCCGAAGGCGGCGACGAGGCTGACGCTCATGCCTACCGCGGCGGCGAACAACTGGATTGCGGGGTCCATGTCGAAGTGCCCGATCCCGTGGTCCGAGTTCAGGTGCGCTGCGGCGCCGACAGCGCCTCAGGTTCGAGCGTGCGGAGCATGATGCCCTCGAGCCGGCCAAGAGAGTGACGCGCGTCCGAAATCTGGTCGGCGAGCGCATCCTGGCGTTCGCCGAAGGCGTCGAGGCGAGTCGAGAGCCGTGCGCGTTCGTCCCGGGCCGTGTCGAACTGGCGTTGCATGTCGGCCTTCAGGTCGTCGAACT
>JAPPHP010000228.1 GCA_028821035.1 Gammaproteobacteria bacterium
CGCTAAACGACCGTCGGCCGCTTGGTGCGCCTCCCGCGCGACGATGATCGTGCAGCCGAATCGGCAACGTGCATAGAATGGTCGCCGAGGAGGGTCCGCGTTGTCTTTCGGGGGGTCGAAATGGTGTGGGAGGAGTGTGTCGCGCGGTTACAGGACGAGCTGTCGCCGGAGGTCTTCAACACCTGGATTCGACCGCTCCGCGCTCGCTACGGCGAGGGCGAGTCCCACCTGCGCCTCATCGCCCCCAACCGCTACGTCCGCGAAGAGGTCCAGACCCGGTACCTGGCGCGGATCGAGGAACTGGTCGACCTGTTCGGCGATCCGACGAGTCCGATGGTGGTGGAACTCTCCGAGACGAACCGCGTGCGTGCCGCACCGCCGGCGCGGTCGGCGCGGCTCACCGCCACCGAGGCGCTGAACCCCGGGTTCACGTTCGACACGTTCGTCGAGGGCAAGTCGAACGAGATGGCCAAGGCGGCGGCGCTGCAGGTGGCCAACAACACGGGGACGTCGTACAACCCCCTGCTGCTCTACGGCGGCACGGGGCTCGGCAAGACGCACCTGATGCAGGCCGTCGGCAACGAGGCGCTGCGGCAGCGGTCCCAGGCGCGGGTGGTCTACATTCACTCGCAGCAGTTCGTCCAGGAAATGGTGAAGGCCATCCGCGAGGGGACGATCCAGGACTTCACGCAGCACTACCGCACGCTGGAGATCCTGCTCATCGACGACGTGCAGTTCTTCGCCAACAAGGTCCAGTCCCAGGACCAGTTCTTCCACATCTTCAACGCGTTATCGGAACCCGGCCGGCAGATGGTGTTGACCTGCGACCGGTATCCACGGGACGTGGAAGGGCTTGAGGAGCGCCTCAAGTCGCGTTTCGTCTGGGGCCTCACCGTCGAAGTGGAGCCGCCGGAACTCGAGACGCGCGTCGCGATCCTGATCAAGAAGGCGGAGGCCGAGGGCTTCGAGCTGGACGACGAGGTGGCGTTCTTCATCGCTGAGCGGATTCGCTCCAATGTGCGCGAACTGGAAGGAGCCCTGCGGCGCGTGCACGCGAACGCCATGTTCGACGGATCGCGCATCACGAAAGAACAGGTGAGCAGCGCGCTCAAGGGCGTCTTCGCCATCCATGCCCGGCAGATCGACATCGACCAGATCCAGCGGGTGGTGGCCGAACACTACCGGGTGACGGTCTCGGACATACTGTCCAAGCGGCGCAGCCGGACGCTGGTGCGGCCGCGCCACGTCGCGATCTACCTGGCGAAGGAACTCACCAACTACTCGCTGCCGGAAATCGGCAAGTCGTTCGGCGACCGCGATCACACGACGGTGCTGCATGCCTATCGTAAAATCCGCGAGGCGAAGGCAAGCAACGTCGAGCTCGCGGAAGACTGTCGCAATCTGGAGCGATTGCTGACGACCTGAGGCGCGCTGGAGCCAGGCGGCGAGTTGCCGTGGGAAAGCCGGGGAACGGAGTGACATGAAGTTCAGCACTGAAAGGGAGACGCTGTTGCGCGCCCTGTCGATGGTGACGGGCGTGGTGGAACGCAGGCAGACGCTTCCCGTCCTGTCGAACCTCCTGGTCGTGGCGCGGGAGGACGGTCTGACGATGACCGCCACGGACCTCGAGGTCGAGTTGAGCGTCCGGGTGCGGGAAGGCGTCGAGATCGAACGCGGCGGCCGGGCGACGATCCCGGGGCGCAAGCTCGTGGACATCTGGCGGTCCCTGCCCGAAGGCGCGCGGATCTCCGTGGAGGTGGCCGACCAGGTCACCGTGCGGTCCGGGAAGAGCCGGTTCGCGCTGGCCACGCTGCCGGTGGACGAGTATCCGGAGATGGCGGAGCCGCAGAGCGACGTCAAGGTGCTCGTGCCCGTGGACGACGTCCGCCGCCTGCTCGAGCAGACGAGCTTCGCCATGGCCCAGCAGGATGTGCGCTATTTCCTGAACGGCATGCTCTTCGAGATCACGGGTGAGTACGTGCGTACGGTGGCCACCGACGGACATCGGCTCGCGATGTGCACCTGTCCCGGCGGCGCGCAGGGCGTCGAGCGGATGCAGGCGATCGTGCCGCGCAAGGGCGTGAACGAGCTGGCGCGACTCCTGGGCGAGGGCGAGGAACCGCTGCTGCTGGCGCTCGGCAGCAACCACCTGCGCGTGGTCCAGGGGGGCTACACGCTGGTATCGAAGCTCGTGGACGGCCAGTTCCCCGACTACGACCGCGTCATCCCGAAGAACGGCGAGCACTACGTGACGGGCGACCGCGAGACGCTCCGGCGGTCCCTGCGGAGCACGTCCATCCTGTCGAACGAGAAGTACCGCGGGGTGCGGCTGTCCCTCGACGGGGAAGAGATGACGGTCCAGGCGAACAACCCGGACCAGGAAGAGGCGGAAGACGTCATCGCCGTCGAGTACGACGGCGACCCGCTCGAGATCGGCTTCAACGCGGACTACCTGCTGGACATCCTCAACGCACTGTCGGGAGAGAACGTGCGGATGTCGGTGTCGGACGGCAACAGCAGCGCTCTGATCGAGGGGCCGGAAGAGGACGGGGCCCTGTTCGTCGTGATGCCGATGCGCCTATAGAGCCCTCAGCCGGGGAGCGCGAGGGGGGCCCGCGTCACGGGCTTGCCCCTTGCGAGAAGACGTGATCGTCGAGCATGTGGAGGTCCGTTGCGTCCGTAACGTAACGGAGGCCTCGCTCGATCTCTGCCCCGGGCTCAACGTCCTGGTCGGCGCGAACGGCGCCGGCAAGACGGCGTTGCTCGAAGCCCTGCACCTGCTGATTCGCGGACGGTCCTTCCGGGGGCGCGGCATCTCTTTCCTGGTGCAGCACGGCGCACCGGCGCTCTCCGTGCACCTGCGCGGCTCGGACCCGGTGCGCGGGCGCATCAGCTTGGGCATGGCCCGGGAGCGGTCCAGCGACACGGAGCTGCGCCTGAACGGGGAGGTCGTGCGGCAGGCCTCCGTCGTCGCGGGGCTCCTGCCGATGCAGTTGCTCCTGCCGGACCTGGCCGACCTCGTCTTCGGCAGCCCCCGGGAACGCCGGCAATGGCTCGACTGGGGCGTGTTTCACGTGAAACACGACTACGTGGACACGCTGCGCGACTACGTGCGAGCCGTCCGCCAGCGCAACGCGGTCCTGCGGACCGACGATCACGGGACGCTGGAGGCGTGGACCGGGAGGATGGTCGAGCTGGGGGAGGCGGTCACGGAGGCGCGGCACGCCTACGTCGAAGCGGTTCGGCCGACGGTCCTCGAGTGCCTGGAGACGCTGGCGCCGGGACTCGCGGTGACCGTGGAGTACCACCCGGGATTCCAGGGCGATTCCTTGGCAGAAGAGGTCGCGGAGAGCACCCCGCGCGATGTAAAATTGGGCGCTACGCAAGTGGGTCCGCACCGAGCAGACATTCGCTTGGGCTCCGATCGCGGAAGGGCCGCCGGGATACTCTCCAGGGGCCAGGGCAAGGCGCTGGCGAGCGCCTTGCGGATCGGGCAGGCGAAGGCATTACTGGACGAGCAGGGGGCCCGGAGTCTGTTCCTGATCGACGATGTATGGGCGGAACTGGACGACGACCACAGCGTCCGGTTCTTCGGGCTCCTCGATCAGATGGACTGCCAGATACTGGCCACCTCGACGCACGAGCCGGCCCTGGCGGAGTCATTCGGCGCGGGCCGGTCGAAAGTGTTTCACGTGGAACAAGGTGTCGTGAACGAGCATGACCGACGGTAGCTACGACTCCCGCAGCATCAAGGTGCTGCGGGGTCTGGACGCGGTACGAAAACGCCCCGGGATGTACATCGGGGACACCGAGGACGGCACCGGGCTGCACCACATGGTGCAGGAACTCGTGGACAATGCCATCGACGAGGCCCTGGCGGGCTACTGCGACGAGATCCACGTGATCGTCCACCCGGGCGAGTCCGTCACGGTCACGGACAACGGCCGCGGCATTCCGGTCGACATCCACCCGGAGGAAGGCGTCTCGGCGGCGGAGGTCATCATGACCACCCTCCACGCCGGGGGGAAGTTCGACGACAACAGCTACAAGGTGTCGGGCGGCCTGCACGGCGTCGGCGTCTCGGTGGTGAACGCCCTCTCCGAGGAGCTGCGGCTCACGGTCCGGCGCGAAGGCAAGGTGTTCCTGCAGACCTACCGGGACGGGGAGCCCCAGGCGCCGCTCGAGGCCATGGGGCGAACGGAGCGCCAGGGGACCGAGTGCTACTTCAAGCCCTCCCCGGCGACCTTCCGGAACATCGAGTTCCACTACGACATCCTCGCGAAACGCCTGCGGGAACTGGCGTTCCTGAACTCCGGCGTCGCCATCCACCTGGTCGACGAACGCACCGGCGGCAAGAGCGCGAAGTTCCTCTACGAGGGCGGGCTGCGCGCCTTCGTCGGCTTCCTGAACCAGAACAAGACCCCGCTCAACGACATCTTCCACTTCGCGACCCAGCGCGACGACGGCATTGGCGTGGAGATCGCCATGCAGTGGAACGACGGCTTCCAGGAGCAGGTCTTCGCCTACACGAACAACATCCCGCAGGGCGACGGCGGCACGCACATCGCGGGCTTCCGCGGTGGACTGACGCGGACGCTGAACCAGTACATCGAGCGGGAAGGACTCCTGAAGAAGGCGCAGGTCTCGACGACGGGAGACGATGCGCGCGAAGGGCTGACCGCGGTGGTGTCGGTCAAGGTCCCGGACCCGAAGTTCTCGTCCCAGACCAAGGACAAGCTGGTGTCGAGTGAGGTGAAAACCGCCGTAGAACAAGAACTTGCGCGGCTCTTCACCGAGTACCTGGACGAACATCCGGACGATGCGCGCAACGTCGTCACGAAGATGATCGACGCCGCGCGGGCGCGGGAAGCGGCGCGCAAGGCCCGGGAAATGACCCGCCGCAAGGGCGCCCTCGACATCGCCGGCCTGCCGGGCAAGCTCGCGGACTGCCAGGAAAAGGACCCGGCGCTGTCGGAGATCTACCTGGTCGAGGGCGACTCCGCCGGGGGATCGGCCAAGCAGGGCCGCGACCGCCGGACGCAGGCGGTGCTGCCGTTGCGCGGCAAGATCCTGAACGTCGAGAAGGCGCGTTTCGACAAGATGCTGTCGTCCCAGGAGGTCGGGACCCTGGTCACGGCGCTCGGCTGCGGCATAGGCCACGACGAGTTCGACCTGGCGAAGCTGCGCTACCACTGGGTGATCATCATGACGGACGCGGACGTGGACGGCTCCCACATCCGCACGCTGCTGCTGACGTTCTTCT
>JAPPHP010000232.1 GCA_028821035.1 Gammaproteobacteria bacterium
CGCCGCCCGACCTCGGCCGCGCGGTCAGCCTGAAGGTGACGCTGCTGCCCGTACCAGGCGTCGTCTCACTTCCCGTGCAGGCCGTCTACGGCGAGGGACGCGTGTTCCTGATCGCCGACGGTCTCCTGTCCGGTGTCGAGGTGGAACGGGTCGGGAGCACCACTGGCGAGGATGGGACCCAGCGCCTGCTCGTGCGTTCCGACGCGCTGCAGGACGGCGCGCGGGTGCTCACGTCGCAGTTGTCCAACGCGGTGACGGGGTTGCGGGTGCGGGTGGATGACGCCTCAGCGGAGCAGTCAACCGGGGCCTCGTGAGCCTTGGGCCGGGCCACCGCCGGCCTACGCGCTGGGCGGCGACCCGAGTCCCTTGACGAGGGAACGCCAGCGCGAGTCCCGGACCCTGCTGACGAACGCCTGGTCGGCCGTCACCAGCGGCAGTTCTTCTCTCTCCGCGAGCCCGAGATACACGCAGTCGTAGACCGGATGACGGAGGTCGTGCGCGATACGGAACGCGTGATCGTACAGTTCAGCAGACGGCGCCAGGGTGTCGAACCAGCGAGGCAGGGCGGCGAGAAACGCCTCCGCCTGGGCGAGCGGGACCGACCCCGCCAATACACGCCGCCACGCCACGTTTGCGCACTCGACGAGGATCAGGTCGGGCGCAAGGAGCGTTCCCGACCCGGCGAGGTGACGCGCCGCTTCCGAGAGGTCTTCCGCGAAGAACCATTTGCACGCGACGCTCGCGTCGACAACCCAGTTCAAGGGCGATCCCGGTCTTCCCGGAGGAGGACGGTGCTATCAGTGAGCGGTCCCGGAGTCATGGCCCGGATGCGGTCCGCCTCGGCGAGCAACGCGCCGCGGTCCGGACGCGCCGCCTGCGTCAGGATTCTGCGAAGCTCCGCCTCGAGAGACCGGCCTGCTTCCCGGGCGCGCCTCTTGAGCCTCTCGACGGCGCCACGATCCAGACCACGGACGATCACCTGTGCTGTGCCGCCATCCTTCCCCGCGGCCGCCGTCCACGGGTGAGATCCGCCCACGCGCCTGAAGACCACGGCGTCGAGCTGTCGGGTAGCCGGTCTCGCGCGCCAGCCCTCCCCCATCCAGGCGCGCGCCTGGGCGTGGCTCCGGTCGTTTCCCCACCACGCAGGATGCACTCTTGCGCTCGGGGGCAACTGCCGTCCAATGATGCGTTCGATCTCGGGGACGGTCAGCGTGCACGAGTCTCCCTTGTGGCTGGACAGGAACTCGGCGAGGGGTGCGTATCTCCGCATCGGTCCACGGACACTCCCTCCCGATCGGACCGATCGCGCCAGAGGTCCCAAGGCGCCAGGTGTTCGGCGTTCTTCTTCTAGTAGGCGTAGAGCGCCTCGGAGTCCCCCGTTCCAATACGATCAACGGCAGCGGCGCATTGGTCAGGCGACGCACAGAGGGACCACATAAGGCCCTTCGGGTATCACCGCGACGCCCCGGTCTCCGGTCCGAGCCACACTGGCGGCCACCGCGTCGTCCACCGACTCCACGAACTCCACGCCGGTCAACGCCCGATCCGCCTCGCCGAGTCCCTCCGTATAGAGCTGCACCCGCGCCGTCTCCTGCGGCTTGGTCTGCATGTGCGTCTGCCACTCGTCGACGTCGGCAAGCGGTTTGTCCCCGATCTCCCGCAGGAAACCCTCCCGGCCGTTCCGGACCAGCCGCTCCTGGGCCGCCCGGAATCCCGAGGAGCCGAATCCCTCCGTGCACGCGGACGCCACGATCAGCGTGCCGCCGTCCTCAAGGATGTCCATCGGCGTCACCATGCCCTTGACGGTCTGGTAGTAGGTCTGGTCGAGGGGATAGCCGGCCGCGGATGTCACTATCGTGTGGAAACGCCTCGGCAGCGAAACCGTGCAGCAGCGGTGCGCGAAGTCGACCGCGCGCAGGTGGCTCGCCACGATCTCGCCGAAGTTCACGAACGCGGGCCGCCGCTCCTCGTCGATGACCACGTTCAGCGCGTAGACGTCGCCGAGCATCCGCACGATCTCGAGCTGCTCCTCGTGCAGGGGGTTGCCGTCGAGGTTGGCCTGCACGGCCTTCGCGTGCGCCATGAAGCGGGCGTTGTGCAGGGTCCGGATGGTGTCCTCGTGGGCGACGCCCGGGACGACGACCTTGCGCCCGCCCGAGTAGCCGGCCATGAAATGGGGTTCGACGAGGCCCGTCGCGATGCGCAGGTCCGCGTGCACGAACCGGCGGTCGAGCTTCACCGACGTGCCGCGCCCGCGGGTCGTCCCGAGGTCCACGTGATCGCGGTCGTTGCGTGCCAAGTGGTTCTCGACCCGTACGTTGTTCAACACCCAGGCGTCGCCGATCACCCGCTCGAGCTCGGCGCCCTCGTTGGGGCGGTGGAGCCCGGTAGCGACCAGCACGACGATGCCGGACGGCGGCACCCCGGCCGCGAGCAGTTCCTCGATCATCGGCCGCAGGAACAGCCCGTTTGGCACCGGCCGGGTGATGTCGCACACCAGGATGCAGGCGGTCCGGCAGCCCGCGGCCAAGCGGCCTAGCGGCGCCGCTTCCACGGGATCGGCAAACGCCTCCACCACCGCCGCGGCCGGGTCGTCCAGGACCGGGACAGGCGGCTTGCGCACCACGGTCAACCCGCACGCTTCGGGGAAGCGCACCGGCAGGGTGCCCCTGCCGTACAGCAGCTCGACGACCACGCTGCGCCCGACCGAACCCGGCGCTGGCCGCGCGGGCCTTACTCGCCCGCGGGCGACCCTTGGAACCGCGCGAAGCCCTCGGAGGAGTCCGTCTCCTCCGCTTCGAGATAGCGGAAGGAGACCGCGCCGAAGAGCATCTCGTCCCACGACTGCTGGCCCCAGGGCACCTCGCGGCCCGGGTCCGGATTGGCCGGGTTCTGCGCCGAGTTGTCCCAGGTCGTCGTGTGCACGATGCGCGTCCCCGCCGGCAGCATCTTCGGGTCCCGCAGGACGTAGCTCGTCTGCCAGTTGAAGTCGTAGTTGGGCACCGACAGCAGCACCTCGCTGCTCCCGTCCGGATAGTGCGCCACGAAGTCCGACGCCTTGCCCCGGTAGTGCGCGTGGGGCAGCAGGCTGTAGACCAGCACGTCGCGCTCGAGGACCTCGGACTTCGACTCGCTGTGCGCCTTGGCATGGGGCGGAATGCGAATCTTCGTGTTGACCAGCGTCGTGCCGCCCAGCTGGTGCTTCGGCGGCTCGTCGTGGAGATAGATACCGAGCTTCGAGCCGTCCGTGATCGCCTTGCCGTACGGCGTGTAGTGCATCTGGAAGACGATGCGCGCACCGGCCGGGAGCAGGGTGCCCGTCTCCGGCGGGTACTCGCGCACCACCGAACCCGGCACGTACCCGCCGAGCCCGCCGCCACGTCGGCCGAAACCGCCCTCCGCTTCGGGATTCGGGGTATAGAAGCGGGTGATGACGTGATGCAACGCCTGGCGGTCGCCGGGCAGGATCTCCGTCGCCCGCACCCACACGTCGCGGTCGAGCGGATTGAGGACCCGCGGGTACTGGTACTCGACCACGCCGCTGGCGGGCACTTCGTAGGGCGGAATGTCGATGACGAGGTCGGGCTCGCCGAGTCCCCAGGTCGGCCATTCGCGGTCCAGTTCCGCGAGCGGGTCCGGACCATCGCCGCGCGGCGAGCCGGCCTCGATCCAGGAGACGAGCGCACGCACTTCCTCCGGTTCGAGGGAGCGGTCGTTCGCGAAGTGCCCGTACGCCGGGTCCGCGTGCCACGGCGGCATGCGGCGCGTGCGGATTACCTCACGGATCATCGGCGAGAAGCCCCAGATCATGTTGTAGTCCGTCATCGCCCATGGCCCGATGCCGCCCTGGCGATGGCAGGTCACGCAGTTGTCCGCGAGCAGCGGCGCGATCGTGTCCGAGTACGAAACGACCGGCGCATCGGGATACGCGATCTCGCACCCGGTCACGGCCGCCACGGTCCCGGCCGCCGGTGTCGCGGACTCCGCGAGTACCGCCTCGAGCGCGTTCGCGAGTCCCCCCGGCGCCCCGCGCCAGGCCACGCGCCAGTCGTTGGTCCGGACCACCAGCGCCTCCGCCGCGTGGGTGAACCCGAGGGACGCGCCGACGATCCCGGCCTCGTCCAGCAGGACCGGTGACGCAACGCCGATTTCCCCGGCCCGCTCCGCGATCTCTCCACGGTCATTCACCGAGTTCACCATGAGGAACGCGACGCCGTCGTAGGTCTCCCGCGCAGCGTTGAGCGCCGCGACGGCGTCCGCCTGTGCCGGGCACGCATTGGCGTGCGACATCAGCACCACGGCCCGCATGTCGGAGAGGTAATGGAGTTCGTGCGCCGCCCCGGCGTGGTCGAGGAGTTCGAAGTTGTCGACCCTGTGCTCCACATCGAGGGCCAGCGCCGACCAGCCGAACAGGGCGAGGGCAATCGCGGTATGTCGCATGGGAAGAGTCTCGCGGGAACCGAGCGGGCGAGTATAGCCGGCGTCCATGCATAATGGCCGACTTTGCCGCGCAACCGGAGTCGCCCATGGCCGACCTCTTCGCACTCTCCAACGCCGTCATCGACGAGGGCAAGGGCATGGCGGACATCGGCCCGATCAACCGCATCAACCACCAGCTCTCGCCCATCGCGGACGGGATCGCGGTCGTCGAAGCCTTCTCCCACTGCGTCCTGTTCGAGACGGACGACGGCCTCGTGGCGTTCGACACCAGCAACCCGGCCGGGGGCGCGCGGGTCGTCGAAGCGGTGCGGGGATGGCGCGGCGACCGCTTCCACAGCATCGTCTACACGCACGGGCACATGGACCACGTCGGCGGCTGCGGCGCGTTCGTCGCCGACGCGGAGGCCCGCGGGCGTCCACGGCCGCGGGTCGTGGGCCACGAGAACGTGCCGGTTCGCTTCGACCGCTACGCGATGACCGACGGCTACAACCGGGTCATCAACGAGCGGCAGTTCGGGCAGTTCCGGCGACACGGATACGACATGGCGAGCCGGGGCAGCTTCTTGCCGGAAGGCACGCCGAAGCCTGACCTCGTCTACCGCGAGACCCTCGATCTCGACATCGGCGGGCTCGAGATACAGCTCATCCACGGCAAGGGCGAGACGGACGACCATACTTGGGCGTGGATCCCGAAGCACCGCGCCATCTGCGCCGGGGACTTCTTCATCTGGAACTTCCCGAACGCCGGCAACCCGCAGAAGGTGCAGCGCTTTCC
>JAPPHP010000459.1:0-1364 GCA_028821035.1 Gammaproteobacteria bacterium
GCCCGTCGCCGCGACCACGGCGCGCCGGTTGTGCGCCACGCGGTCAGGCTCGTCGCCTACGTGCACGCCCAGGTTGCACTGGGCGTAGGGACCCTTGCTGACACCGCCATGACGCGTGGTGCACAGGACGCGCGCGGGCGCCTCCCAGGCGGCTTCAAGCGTCTGGGGCCGCATCGTCCTCGAGCAGGTCCATCAGCCCCGCGATGTCCGGCGGCGCGGGACTCGAGAAACGCAGGACGGTTTCCTCGACGGGATGCCGGAACGCCAGGGCGCGAGCGTGCAGCGCCTGGCGCCGGAAACCGTGTACCGCCGCAACGAGCGCCGGCGATGGATGCGTTGGCAGCCGCCCGCGGGCGCCGTAGCGGCGGTCGCCCACCAGCGGATGACCGATCGCGCTCAGGTGCACGCGTACCTGGTGCGTCCGGCCCGTTCCGAGGGTGGCCTCGACGACCGTGTGGGCGCGGTAGCGGGCCTTGACCCTGACGCGCGTCAGGGCGGGACGTCCGTCTTCCCGTACCCGTTGGCGCGTCCGCCGCTCCGGATCGCGGCCGATGGCCAGTTCCACGTCGCGCCCCGCGGTCAGCACGCCCTCCACCACGGCGAGGTAGATCCGTTCGATCTCCCGGTTCGCCATCGCTTCCACCAGGGCGCGGTGCGCCGCGTCGTTCGCCGCCACCACCAGCAGCCCGCTCGTGTCCTTGTCCAGCCGATGCACCAGCCCGGCGCGCGGCAGGGCGGCGAGCGCGGGGCGGTGCGCGAGCAGCCCGTTGACGAGGGTACCCGCGGGATTGCCCGCCCCCGGGTGGACGACGACGCCGGCGGGCTTGTCGACCACCAGGAGGTGCGCGTCCTCATGGATCACGTCGAAGGGCACAGTTTCCGGCTCGTCCCGGCCGTGCGGCTCCACCTTGACGTCGAGCACGAGCGGTTCGCCCCCCAGCACGCGATATGCCGGGCGCTCGCGGCGGCCGTCGACGGTAAGCCTCCCGTCGCGGATCCAGGCCGTCAGGCGCGATCTCGAAAAGTCGGTGAGGAGTTCAGCCGCGACGCGGTCCAGCCGTTCTCCCGCGCACCGTTCGGGCACGAATCCACTGAAGGAATGTCGTTCCCGGGCCATCCCGGGACGTTACCACAGGGCTTGACCGGTCGAAGCCGCCCCGGGCCGCGGGTACACTACGGTCATGACCCTCTTCCTGGAAGCGTCCGGACGCCGGCTCGCAGCCTGCGCAGTGCTGCTGGCGTTCCTGGCCGGCTGCGCCTGGATGCCATTCATCGGCGGTGACGAAGACGACGAGGACGAGTACGAAAACACCACCGAGCACATCCTCTACGAGAGCGCCCAGTCGAGCCTGCGCAGCGGCAAC
>JAPPHP010000459.1:1374-5184 GCA_028821035.1 Gammaproteobacteria bacterium
GTCCTGCTCGCCTTCCTGGCCGGCTGTGCCTGGATGCCCTTCATCGGCGGCGATGACGAGGACGACGAGGAGTTCGAGACCACCGAGCACATCCTCTACGAGAGCGCCCAGTCGAGCCTGCGCAGCGGCAACTACCGGGCCGGCGTCGAGAAGCTCCAGCGCCTGGAGGCGCGTTTCCCGTTCGGGCGCTACGCGGAACAGGCGCAGCTCGAACTCATCTACGCCCACTACATGGGGGCTTCGTACGACGAGGCGGAGGCCGCCGCCGAGCGCTTCGTCCGGCTGCACCCGCAGCACCGGGACGTCGACTACGCGCTGTACCTGCGCGGGCTGGTGGCGTTCTCCGAGGGCCGCGGGCTGTTCGACCGGTTCCGGCCGTCCGACATCTCCAAGCGCGACATGACCAACATCCGGCGCTCGTTCGTCATCTTCACCGAACTCCTGCGCGAGCATCCGGACAGCGACTACGCCCTCGACGCCCGCCAGCGCACGGTGTACCTGCGCAACGTCATCGCGGAAGCCGAGGTGAACGTCGCGAACTACTACATCTCGCGAGGGGCCTACGTCGCCGCGGCGAACCGGGCCCGGACGGTGGTCGAGAACTACTCCCAGACCCCCGCCGTGGCGGAGGCCCTGGCGATCCTGGTCGAGGCCAACTACCGGCTGGGGCTCGACGAGGCCGCGAACGACGCGCTACGCATCCTGGCCATCAACCATCCGCGCTATCCGGCGTTCGACGACGAGGGCAACTTCGTGCTGGCGGAGACGATCCGCAACCGGGACCGTTCCTGGCTGAACATCATGACCCTCGGCCTCCTCGACCGGCCGGACGTGCCCCCGCCCATCCAGATAGATCACCCCGAGGGCTTCGTGCCGCCCGAGGCCGTGGACGAAGAGGAGCAGCCGTCCGGGAAGCCGTGGTGGCGGCGCATACTCTCCTTGGGCTGACGGCACCTCCCTGGGCTGACGGCGTCGCGCTCGGCTGACGCACCCGCGGGCTTTCGTCCTACAGCTTCCAGGGGCCTGAACCTCTTCCAGGATGAGGGGGCGCCACGGCACGCTTCCCTCATGCGCGGGGCAACGCTCATCGAACTCCTGACGGCGCTGGCGGTGGCGGGCGTGCTCCTGGCGTGGGGCGGCGTCGAGGCGACGCGCCTGCTCGCCGCCTTCCGGGCGGACGCGGCGGTCGCGCAGATGCTCGGCGCGGTGCGCTTCGCGCGTCACGCCGCCGTCGAGCGCCGCGGTACCGTCACGCTCTGCCCCGCCGCAGCGGACCGGTGCGGCCGGAGGAACGACTGGCATCGCGGCGCCCTCGTCTTCCTGGACCGCAACAGCGACGGCCGCCGGAGCCCGGACGAGACGATGCTCCGCCGGTTGCCCCGCCTGCGCGACGGCGAACGGGTCTACTGGCGATCGTTCCGCAACCGCACTTCGCTCTCGATGCTGCCGACGGGGCTCACCGACTGGCAGAACGGGAACTTCCTGTATTGTCCTCCTGGCGGCGACCCGCGCTACGCGCGGCAACTCATCCTGAACGCGCAGGGGCGCATCCGACAGGCACGGGACAGCGACGGCGACGGCGTCCGGGAGGATGCGGCCGGACGGGCCCTCGCCTGCCCGGCGCCATAGCGGTTGGCTTCGTCTACCGGACCTCCCGCCACGACAGCCGCGTACCCCCCGCCCGCAGGACGTAGGTGCTTTCGAGCAGCACGATCGTCTCGGGCGTTCCACCCGTGGCGCGGGCAACCACGCGGAACACGGCCGTCTCGTCCCCACCCTCGCCCGCCCCGTCCCCGCCCGCGGCCACCGCCTCCACGAGGAAACGCGGCGCCACCGCAACGGCATGCCCGGTTGCGGCGACCTGCCCGGCGGTCTCCCACACGGCGGCCTGCAACCATGGCTCGGGGTCTTCGTACCCGCGGACGGGAAGCACCGCATCCAGCGCCGCCGCCGGGCTCCCGAAGCGCTGGAGCATGCGCTCGCCGCTTGCCAGGGCCGCCTCCGCCGCCTGAAACGCCAGCAGCCCGTCGTGGGCGTTGCGCGCCATGCGTGACTCGAAGCCGGACTCCCGCACCGCGGCGACACCGGTGACAGTGAGCAGGAGGAGCAACAGCAGCGACAGGAAGAGTGCCGCCCCGCGCTGCGGCGCCTTTCCCGGCGACGCAACGATCATCCGTTGCGGACCGCCACGGTCTGAACGAACGTGCGCCGAAGCGTCCCTTCCCCCGGAAGGACATCCACCCCGTTCGCCGTAACCGCCATGCGTATCGCCCGGATGGATGTCGCCGGGCCCGTCTGCGGCGGGACATACCGGTTCGGGACGCCGTCCCCGTCCGTGTCGACGCCGAGCAGCACCTGGAGGTCCTCGACGCCCTGCACGAGTTCGGCCGGTCGGCCCGTCCCGCTCTTGCGCCAAAGGGACCACGGCGGCACGCCCCGGTTGTTGGCTCCCGCCCCGGCCGCGACGTAGTAGATGTGCGTCATCACCCGGCCCACCGTCGCCCCGGCGGCATCCAACTCGTTCCCGAACCCCGCGTCGGGCGGCGCGAGCCCCGCCGTGGCAGCGTTGTCGTACGGACCGGTGCCAGGCCCCCTCACGAGTGCGACCCGGTCGCCGAGCGTTTGCACGGCGGTGGCTCGGAACAGCGCGGCCCCGGCGCAGTCGGCGACGACGGCGAAGTCGTCCCGGGCGGGCCCGCGCCGGCGCGACCGTATGGCGACATGGTCGTGCTCCGGGCCCACCGGTTGCGCAAGCCGCACGGGCATTTCGACGAAGCGGAAGACGAGCACGTCGGACCCGGGACGCAGGGCCGTGACCTCGATGCCGTTCCGGTTGCGGAAGGCGTTGACCGACCGTCGACCCGTCCGCCTCGGCAGCGCGTCCAGCGCGGGCGTCCAACCGTCGGCTGACGCCGCGCGGCCGGTCCCGTCGAAGGCCGCCACGCCCCTCTCGACGTCCACTTCGAACAGCCCGCCGACGGCGCCGTTCAGCGTGTTGCGCGGCGAGCTGCGGGCGCAGCCCACATACCCCGCGGCCCGGGCGGAACGGGCCAGGAAATCCAGGGCGTGGCGGGCCGATTCCTGCATGCGCGCCTGCCCCGTGAGCACGGCGTGGCTGTGCTGGTTGCCCGCCAGCAACTCGACGATGCCGACGGTGACCAGGGACCCAAGCCCGAGCGCCACGAGCATCTCGAGGAGGGTAAAGGCCTTCTGGCGCGGCATCAGATGCGGCTCGCCACCACGAGTTCCCGCCGCCGTTCGGCGCCCGCGCGCCAGGCGACGGTCACGCGTACGCGGCCGTCGGCATCGACCGCGACGGCTCCGTCGCCTTCCGGCAGGCCGGCCTGCCCCTCCGGCAGCAACGCCCCGCCGGCCCGGAGCGCGTCGCACGCCGCTGCCTGCGACCAGGCACCCAACCGACATTTCCAGGTCGCCACGTCGAACTGCGCAAGCTGCACCGGATCGCACTCGACGAACACGCATGAGGGCCCGGCACCGGGACCGTCGCCGAGGCCCGCCGCGTGCCCGCCGCCGGGGTTCGCCCGCACGCGCTCGAGCATGTCCGACGCGAGCACGATCGCCTCCGTGCGCTGCAGCGCCTCGCGGCTGTCCCGCAATGCGCCCGCCTGCAGCACGCCAAGCCCCGAGGCGCCGACGGCCAGCACGACGGTGGCGGTCAGGACCTCCATCAGGGAGAGGCCACGCTGGGCCGCCCGCCGCGCCGCGCATCGCCGCGGACACTCACTCTTCCCAGTGGTCTTCATCCGCGTCCTCGAAGTCGCCGTCGGCGTTGCGGTCCCACCAGCGGTT
>JAPPHP010000082.1:0-1683 GCA_028821035.1 Gammaproteobacteria bacterium
CGATGACGTCGGGCGTCAGCGTCAACGGGTCGCGGGAAGGCGCCTCTCCCGAGTAAGGATCCGGGTCGAAATACTCGGCGTAGTCGCCCTTCGTCTCGAGGTACTGATCTTCGCCGCGGGGTTGCAGTCGCCGGTCGCGCTCGTGGTCATATCGTCTGCGAAGCGCGTCCGGATCGAAGTCAAGATTGTCGATGTCGAACGTCTCGGTTTGCACTGCCATTTGTCGGTCCTCTCCCCCGGACGAATCCGGGAATGTGGCTGTTACGGGGTTGGTCTGGTCAACGGCTCATGCGGCTCATGCGTCGGGAGGGGGCACCGCGATCCGCAACTCCAGGGGCGGATCGGCGACCCGCTCGTGGCGGATCAGGAGACTTCGGCCGGCGGGGTCCGCGCGGAGGTCGAATGCGAGTTCCACCGACACGGATTCCACCGACGGGTCCTTCGCCTGCATGAGCCCGGCGTTGAGCACGATCGCCTGCACGACGGCCTCTCCCAGGGCCTGATACGCGGCGCTGTTATCGTCCAAGAGCTCGCCTCCTCCGTCGGTCACGCCACCGTCAGCACGTGGTGATCGTGCATGGCGGTCGTGATGCGCTTGATCATCTCGAGCGATGTCGCTTCGGGCTGCATGTCCGGCAGCGTGGGCGGTGGACACAGTGTAGGCGTCCACATCAGCAACGCCAGGCCTGCCTGTGCCCGATAGGCGTCCCAGGCGTCGTCGACGCGCAACGCCGTTCCGGAGTGCTCCGAGACGGCGTCGCAGTACCGCTCGATGAGCGCATGCTCCCAGGCCCGGCGATCCTCGATGGCGAGCACGGTCATCAGCGAGTACGCCAGGTCCCTGCCCCAGAACCCCCGGCAGACCCTCGCCCAGTCGCTCAAGCCCATGCGGCCGTCCTCCGTGACGTACCAGTTGCCGAGGTGCACGTCGGAGTGGATGACCGTCCGTGGCGAACGGTCGTGCGTTTTGGCCGCCTCCACCGCGCTCGGCCAGATGGAGGCCTTGCGCGCGAGCACCCCTTCGGGAATGACGTGCGCCGCCCGGATCATGGCCTCGTCGTGCCCCGCCTCGATGCGGTTGCGGGCCGCGGCGTCGAAGAAGTTCTCGTAGGTTCTGAGAAAGGAACTGTCGAGCGTGCACGAGCCGTTCAGGAACGTGCCGTGCAACACCGCCAGCGTGTCGATGACCTGCTCCGCCTGGGCACGGTCGATGTCGGAGTCCGCGCGGCAGAACGTCGCGCCGCGCTCGTGGACAAGATCGTTCATCAGGTGGAAGGAGCGCCCGCTCACCGGATCCCGTCCCGTCCAGAAGCACCGCGGGGCCTCGATGGGCAGGTGCGGCCGCAGGTCCGTCAGGAACTGACCCTCGGCCGGTGCCGCCTTGCCGGCGGACAGTCGCATCGGGAGCGTCGGGGTCGACTTGGTGAACACGCGTTCCGGCAGGGACGCCGCCCGCCCTTCCGCGTTCCACTCGATGGCGAGTGTCCTTCGAGCGCTCGAACCGTTGTCGCCGCGGAGCACGCGGATGCCCTCGACGCGGGCGCCGGGCGCGTCGCGCGCGAGGACATCCGTCAGCCACTCGCCGGTGACGGCTTCCCCGTGCCACGGAACCTCTCCGGAAGCCGGGGTCGGCCGCTCGAAGTTGTCCCACAGCGAACACACCGCCAGGCGATGGCGGCTCGG
>JAPPHP010000082.1:1783-5160 GCA_028821035.1 Gammaproteobacteria bacterium
TCGGCCGCTCGAAGTTGTCCCACAGCGAACACACCGCCAGGCGATGGCGGCTCGGCAGGGCGGAAACGTCAAAGGTGAGCTGGGATATTGGTCGAGTCCTCTATTCGAGCCCCTGGCGCCGGGACTTCGCCGAGTAAGGGGCCCTTGGGCAGGAGCGGTCGACTCGAGGCGTTGTCGGCTAGTTCGGCGCGGGCCGGCCTGCCGCGCCGCAGGATGTGTTGTCGCTCGTAGCGGCCCGACTTCAGCCACGCGCGCGCCAGCCGCGGCCAGACGCGCGGCTTGCGCATCCAGTCACTCATGCACTGCAAGCCGTGGTACCCGGTCCAGAGTTCGCGAAAGAACTCCGGTTCGCTCACCGTGGCTTCGTCGACCAGTGCGACGAGCTTCATCGAGAGCCGTTCGAGGCTTGCGGAAAGTCGCACGCCTCATTGAGGCGGTAATGCCGGGTCAGACACACGAGGCCCGAGTCGAGTCGATCGATGAGCATGCTGACGCCGAGACGCTCGAGTTTGTGGAGAGAACTTGCTGAACCGGCCGGACCCATCGACGACCCCATCCACGGAAAACTCCTCGCGTCCGGCGGAAGACTCCACGGCAACCCCGGACACCCGCAGCGGAACGCTCCCCGTGTCGCCGGTCAGCAATGCGACGGCCCGGGTGTCGTCTCGCACCGTCACCTCGGGAAGCGACTCCACATGCTCGCGCACGATCATCTCGAACGTCGTGCGCCGCGAGTTGAGCGATCGCAGCCGCGCGTCGCCGGGACCTTCCCGGTAGCGCACCCGGAACTGCGGATGGACGTAGTCGGCCAGCGCGTTCTCGCCCACTCCGGCCTGGAGCAACGCCTCGACCAGGTCTGGATAGCGTGCCTCCAGCAGCAGCCTGAGCCGTCCCATGAGGAAGTGTGGATGCAGCGACTGCGGCACGCCTTGCGCCGCCAGTCCATCGAATCCGCCGGCGCGACGTTCGCCGGCGGCGGAGCGTCCCGCTCGAAGACCGTCACGGCGATTCCCTTTCGGGAGAGGGCCAGCGCGCCCATCAAGCCGCCGATGCCGGCGCCGACGACGGCTACGTTGAGATCTCTCATGTCGGTGCTGCTATCCGCTTGGGACATCCTCGCCGTGGCGACTTTCGCGTAGTATGCAGTGCGTTAGCTGATTTGGCGCATTTTGCACTCTACGTTGGAGAAGGGGCAACGCATTATTGCGGCGATCGCAACGGGCGCCACCGCGCCGGCGGGGATTCGGTCTGCCTTGGAAGCCCGTGTATTCTGAGTTTGGGAAGGTTCTTTCACAAAGGCAAACGACCGGGGATGGGGCGCCTCGGTGGTGTGCGATGCCAATGGACTCGGAGGGGCCAAAGCCATGCTGTCCCGCGAACGCATAGACGCGGTTCCACGTCTGGCTCCGGGCTGGCAGCTCTCGCGGCTCTGGGGGCCAAGCCCGCTTTGTGGGGCGAACGGCATGCGTTTCGGACCGGACGGGCGTCTCCACGTAGCCCAGGCATACGGTGGCCAGGTAAGCACGCTCGACCTGGAGACCGGGGCTGCCGAGGTGGTCGCATCCGTGGGGGAGGAGATCCGTTCCCCCGACGATCTCGCGTTCGACTCGAGCGGGACGATGTACATCACCGAACCCTTCGTCGGACGCGTCAGCGTGCGTTTTCCCGACGGGCGGGTCGGGGTGTTCGCGGGCGACGTGCCCTCGGCGAACGGTATTGCCGTCTACCAGGATCGGCTGTTCGTCGATGAGTGCCGCCCGGGCGGGCGCCTGCTCGAGCTCTTTCGGGACGGGCGCGCGCCACGCGTCGTCGCCGAAAATCTGCAACTGCCGAACGCGTTCATGGCCGGACCGGACGAGAAGCTCTACTTCCCCCAGGTCGCTATCGGAGAAATCTGGCGTTGTGACCTGGCAGGTGGAGCGCCGGAGCGATTTCTCGACGGGTTGGCGAGACCGACCGCCGTGAAGTTCGACAGTAAGGGTCGCCTCGTCACGACTCAGGCGGACAGCGGCGAGGTCACGCGCGTCGACGTTCAAACAGGTGCGCGCGAAACGCTGGCGAGGGTTCGGCCCGGCATCGACAACCTCGTGTTCGACGCCGACGAGCGGCTCTTCCTGTCCAACTTCGTCGATGGGGGCGTCTCCGAGATCTCGGGCGAGGGGGGCGAGCGCAAGATACTTGGGCCGGGGCTCCTGGGTCCGTTCGGCATCTCCGCTGGCGGCGGCCGTGTCCTCGTCGCCGACGGATTCAGCCTCGCCTCCCTATCGCCCGATGGAGGAATCGACTACAACCTGCACTTCGCGAAGCCGGGCTATCCGGGTTTCCTGCGCGGGATCGCCGCCGTCTCGCCTGCCCGTGCCTATGTCACCATCTCGGGAGGAAACGTTGTGTCCTGCGACCTCGAATCTGGGGAAACGGCCGTCGTCGCCGAGGGGTTGGAGGAGCCTAATGGAGTCGCCGTAGGTCCGGACGGGCGGCCGCTCGTTGCGGAGGGCGGGACCGGGCGTTTGCTTCGCATCGGGCAGGGTGGCGACGTATCGACCATTGCGACTGGACTCGGACACCCGGCCGGCGTCGCCGCTGTCGTGGACGGTTCGTGTTTCGTGAGCGACCGCGATGGCGGGCGCGTCCTGCACGTCGGCGGCGGTACTTCTACGGTACTGGATGGCCTCGAAAGCCCCCAGGGCCTTGCTGTTCACGACGACGATCTCTTCGTCGTCGACGCCCTCCGAAAGGAGCTGATCGTGGTATCCCTCTCGACCAGGAGACGGTCGATCGTCGCACGCGAACTCCCTTTCGGGTTCCCGGCCGGAACGGGCGAGCGGTCGTTGCCTGGCATTCCGGAGGTCATGCCCGGACGGCTCACGACCTTCACGGGCCTCGCGGTCGCACGGGACAGCGCGATCCTCGTCGCTGGCGATGCGGAAGGGAGTGTGCTCAGACTCGCGCGAGCAGCATAGCTTCGCTCAACCGGTCCACTCCGCCCTGCGGGCTCGCCCGCCGGGTCCGCTGTACGCCACCGAGAAACCGGGTTCGCGACTGAATCTCGGCAATTCGATGCGGGAGACAGCGTGCTCCCAGTCGTCCATCAGGCGGTCTTCCGCCGCATAGTCGAACGGATCCTGGAGTATGCGCTCGGTGGTGCCGCCAGGCTCCGGGGGATTCGCGGCCAGCCACCGGGCCACCGAGCCGAGCGCCTTCCGCGGCGGCCACGCATCTTCGTATCCGAGCGTTGACCTGATCAGCGTGAGGTCCATGACACGGTGTGTCGACCAGGGCTGGGCAAGCAGGGGCCTCGCGGGGAGCGCCAGGGGGTTTGGCATGCTGACCAGCTCGATCTCCTTGCCGAGTGCCGCCGCGATGATCTCGATGATCTG
>JAPPHP010000277.1 GCA_028821035.1 Gammaproteobacteria bacterium
CTCCGACGCTGACGATCAGCGACGGCACCACGAAGTCCTTCAGCATCTGGCGCAGCCGAAACTCGCTGGCCGCGAAGGGGAAGTTGACCGTCTGCAGAGACATGACGATGAACATGCACCACTCCACGTACTTGTCCAGGGTCACCCCTTCGCGCAGCCGCCCGTTGATGCGGGCGCGCTCGAAGGACGGGCGCGAGCACGCCAGCGCCGCATCGAACGCGACGGCCAGGGTCTCGTCGATGCGCTCGTAGAGCTGGGCGCTGTTGTTGGCGAACAGCACGCGGATGGCCGGCCGCCGGCGGAGCTGGCGGATGAACCAGACGACGTCCTCGACGATCTGCTCCTCGAGATCCTCGTGCTCGTAGCGCTGCGTCTGGAAGTCTGTCATCACCGCGTCGAAGTCGCGCGTCACCGCCTGTCGCAGGACGTCGTCGGCGTCCTTGAAATAGCGGTAGAACGTCGTGCGGCCGAGCCGGGCCCGCTTGATGATGGCGCTGACGGTGGTGTTCTCCGCGCCCTGGCTCAGGTACAGCGCCACCGCCGTGTCGAGGATGACGCGACGGGTGTCTTCGGCGCGCGCCTGCAGGCGCCCGGTGCGCGGACTGTCCGGCATGGCCACAACCTATCACAGACGCCGCCCGGCCTTGTCTCCCCGCAAAGCCCCAATCAGGGACAAAATATCAAAAAATATTCCGTTTACACCTTGAAATCGGTACATTTCTTCTTAACATGTTCCCTATATCGGGCGTCAGCGCCACGCCGCATCGAGGGAGAAGTACGCAGATGGGCGTCTCAGCCAGGTCGACCAGGACCGTTCAGCGGCCCGGCACGGAAGCCGGGACGGACCGGCCGGACCTGCCGATGCCGTTCGGCTGGTTCGCGCTGGCGAGGACCATTGATCTCGCTCCCGGGGACGTCCGTCCGCTCTTCTTCTTCGGCGAGCATCTCGTGCTCTTTCGCACGGAGGACGGGGAAGCCCACGTCACCGCGGCCTTCTGTCCCCATCTCGGCGCGCATCTCGGGCACGGCGGGAAGGTCGAGGGCAACGCGCTGGTGTGTCCCTTCCACGGTTGGCGTTTCGACGGCGACGGCGCCTGCGTCGGCGTGCCGTACGCGCGTTCCATCCCGCCGCGCGCCACGGCCGGCGCGTGCCTGTGGAGCTACCCGGTGGTCGAACGCAACCGGATGATCTGGGCCTGGCATCACCCGAAGCGGGTGCCGCCGCGGTTCGAGCTCGACCCGGTGCCCGAACTCGACGACCCCGACTGGAGCGAACCCGACTGGTACGAATGGGAGGTGGACACGCCCATCCAGGAGTCTGGCGAGAACGCCGTCGACGTCGCGCACTTCGTGACCGTGCACGGCGCCGCCGAGATGCCGGAGGCCAGGATCACGCTCACCGGCCACCGCCGCGACACGCAGCTCACCTGTCCCGCCCCCGCGATCAACGAGGACGGCACGATCGACCTGACGCGCACCGAGCCGCTCGAACTCGTAACGCGCAACTGCGGCCCGGGCATGACCGTCCAGGCCTTCGAACTCGGGGCGCGCGCGGTGATGCTCGGGGCGGTCACGCCGATCACGGCCCAGCGCATGCTGCTGCGGTTCGCCTTCACCAAGCCTGTGAACGTCACCGCGCAACAGGACCTGCTCGCCAACGCACTCATCGGCGAGATCGTCCGGCAGGTGGAGCAGGACATCCCGATCTGGGAGCACAAGACCTACCACGAGCGCCCGATCCTGTGCGACGGCGACGGCCCCATCGCCAAGTACCGCCGATGGTTCAGTCAGTTCTACGACGAAAGCGACGCGGCCCCGCCCGCGAAGGCGGAAAGCCGAGTCCGCAACTGGCTCGAAACGCTACGGTCGAGGCTCGCCGAAGCCCCCGGCCTGTGTCGCGAGTGGTTCGCGGGCCCGGCCGGCGCCCGCGCCCTACCGGCGCGGCTACTTGTCCGGACGGACCGTTCCGCTCAGCCCGCCGCCGGGTCCAGACGGAGGAAGTGACGCGGCGCGAATCCCATGAGGATGCGCGCAACGATCGGGATCGGGTGCTCGGCCCGCACGCGGTCGTCCTCTTCCCCGGTCACCTCGACCGCCGTGTAGTCCAGCGTCTCATCGCCACGGGTGATCTGCACCGCCGGGTTCTCGAGCGCCCTGCGGTACCAGGCGCGCGGCCAGTGGTTGACCGCCACGTAGAACTGGCCGCCGCTGTCGAGACCTGACAGCACCCGGTCGTGCCCGGTACCGTCCGCGTCGAAGGTCGTGATGACCACGGTGTCGCCGCCGCCCTCCGGCTGGAAATAGCCCAGCATCGACTCGAAGATGGCAACGATCGCGACCCACACGAGCAGCAGAATTCCGAGGATCTTGATGGCTCTCATCGGTTCCCCTCCGTCGTAATCGAAGAACCTCCCGACGAGCTTAAGCGAGCGGAGGCTGTTGTTCCACGGGCAATCTCGCATACGCTAGAGAAAACTCGGGAAGTCTCCCCATGTCCCTGATCCAGTGGTCCTGGTTGTTCCTCGCGCTCTACATCGGCGGCATGCTCGCCCTGGGGGTGGTCGGCCAGCGTCGCATCCAGCACGCCGACGATTTCGCCACCGCGCGGGGTTCCTACGGCCCGTTTTTCCTGGCGCTGGCCTTCGCCGCCACCACGGCGAGCGGAGCGACCTTCCTCGGCGGGCCCGGCCTGGCCTACGAGTGGGGAGTGGCGAGCATCTGGAGCAAGTTCCTGTACCCGATGGGCGTCTACTTCGGCGTGCTCATCTCGATGCGGCTCATCGCGACGGCGGGCAACCGCTTCGGCAACCGCTCGATCCCGGAGTACCTCGGCGACCGGTACGGCTCCGAGGGGATCCGCGTGCTGGTGTCGGTGTTCTCCCTGGTGCTGTTCTTCTACCTCGCCGGGCAGCTCGTCTCCGGGCTCGTGATGTTCGAGACCATGCTCGGTCTGCCCGCGCCCTGGGCGCTCGGGATCACGACGTTCGTGCTGCTGCTCTACGTCGTCCTCGGCGGCGCCCACGCCGACATCCTGACGGACGGGGCGCAGGGCTTCATGATGGTGATACTCGCGATCGTCGTGATCGTGCTGTTCCTGTTCGGGGTGGGCGTCGAGGGCGGGCTCGCGGGCGTGTTCCGGAACCTGAATGCCCAGGACGAGGACCTCGTCGGGCTCCTGAACACGGACACGCCGCTCTACCACTCGTGGTGGGCGATCATCGCCATCCTGTTCGCGCACATCCCGCTCGGGCTGCTGCCGCACCTCGGCAACAAGCTCTGGGCGCTCAAGCAGACTTCCCAACAGCGGAGTTTCATCAAGCTCGCGTTCGCGTTCGGGCTCACCCTCGGCATGATGGGCCTCGCCGGACTGCTGGCCCGGGCCATGCTCGGCGACGCGCTGTACGCCGAGGGAGAGACGCCGAACGCCGCGCTGCCGATGCTGTTCATCGAGCTGTTCCCCACCTGGCTCGCCGCGCTCATCGGCGTCGGGATCCTGGCCGCCATCATGTCCACGGCGGACGGGCTCGTCGTCTCCTCGTCGCAGATCATCGCGAACGACCTCTACCGGCGCTCCATCGCACCGCGCCTGCGCAAGGTGCCGGACGAGGCGACGCTCGACCGGCAGGTGCTGCAGATCAGCCGCGTCAGCACGGTCGTGGTGCTCCTGATCTGCATGGGAATGGCCTGGGCGCTGATCGACGTGAACATCGCGCTCATCGTCTGGATCGGCAACGGCGGCATGATGGCTGCCTTCGCCGGACCACTCGTCGTCGGGGCGCTCTGGCGCGGCGTCACGCGCAGCGGCGCCTACGCGGGGCTCGTCAGCGGCTTCCTGACCTTCCTCGTGCTGCACATGCAGTTGCTGGACCCGGCCTGGTTCGGCACGGGCGTCCTGCACGAAGCGGTCGCCTGGCTGCACGGCGAGGGACCGAACCCGTTCTCCTGCGCCGCGATCGGCGAGGCGGTGTCCGTGGCGGTCACCTACACGGTCTCCAAGGCCACGCAACCGCTGCCCGAGGCGCACGTGAAGGAGGTGTTCGGCAGCGCATGAGGGCGACGCGACCTCCCCGGCCGTGATACGCTACCGGTTATATTAACCGGTTGGAGATCGACGTGCGTCAGGTCGCGGCCACCGAGGCCAAGGCAAGGCTCGCGGAACTGCTCCGCGAGGTGGAGTACGGGGGAACCGTGGCAATCACGCGCCACGGCAGGACTGTGGCACACCTGACTCCACCACGCGACCAGGAGCGGGAGACACGGCAAGCGGCGGTGGCGCGGTTTCGAGCGTGGCGGGAGCGCCGGCGTCCCGTCGGCATGACGACCGACGAGATACTGGATCTCATCCGCGAGGGTCGCCGCTTTTGAGCTTCGTCCTGGACGCTTCCGTGGTCGTGGCGTGGTTGCTGGAGGACGAGGACGATCCGGTCGCGCGCGTCGCCCTGGAGCGGCTCGACACGGAACCCGCCCTGGTCCCCCAAGCTTGGCATGTCGAGGTGCGTAGCGCGCTCCTCGGCGCGGAGCGTCGCGGCCGGCTGCGACCGGTCCAGGCGGACGATTGCCTGGGCCGCGCGAAGGAAATCCCGGTGCAGACGGACTCGTCACCGGACCTCGACAGGGCATTCACACTGGCCCGGACCCGGAGACTCTCCGTTTACGACGCGCTCTACCTGGAGTTGGCGCTTCGCACTGGTACGCCGCTGGCCACCTTGGACCGCGCCCTCGCCGACGCCGCCCGCGCCGAGTCGCTGGCGCTTGTCCGAGGTCCCACTTCGCCTGACGGCGCGTAGGGTCCGCTGCACGCTACTTGCCCCCCGCCCGTAGGTGACAAGCGGCGGAACCGGATAGTAGGCTCCGGTCCTTTCCCCGCCACCGGCCAGCGATGACGGCGACGGCAGACCCGTTCGACGACGACGCCAGGATCTCCTGGTACCGGTCTCCCATCGACCGGGACATCCTCGCCGAACTGATGCGGCGCAGCGACCTGCGCGGCTGGCTGCAGACCGGCGGACATCTCGGCGCGTACCTGGCGACAGGCGTCCTCGCGTACATGGCCTTCGCCAACGTCGACGGCGGCAACTGGTATTGGTCGGTGCCCGTGCTCCTCGCGGCGCTGTTCGTGCACGGCACGCTGGGGCAGTTCACGGGACTCA
>JAPPHP010000180.1 GCA_028821035.1 Gammaproteobacteria bacterium
GCCGAAGGGGATCCAGCAGCCCCATCCGCCCATCATGGTCGGCGGCAAGGGCCGAACGCGCACCTTGAAGACGCTCGCGAAGTACGGCGACATCATGAACGTGATCGCGGGTCCCGAGGAGTTGCGGGAGCTGATCGGCGTGCTCGAGGGACACTGCGAAGCGATCGGCCGCGATCCGGCGGAGATCAGGAAGACCGTGCACGTCCCGATGCGCATCGAGCGCGACGAGGACAAGGCCCGGGAGCTGCGCGACGGGATGGACTGGCGGATGATCGGGCCGCCCGGATACGTGATCGACCGGGCACGGGACTTCATCGAGGCGGGCACGGAGGAGTTCATGCTGCAGATGATCCCCAACAAGCCGGCGGTGTACGAGGAACTCGACGCGGAGGTGCTCCGCGCGTTCGACTGATCGTACGCCGCCTGCTAGGGTGCACGTTTTTCCGACAGCCCCGCGAATCCGGAGAGATCCCCGATGAAGCTATACGACAGCAAACTGGCCCCCAACCCGCGCCGCGTGCGCATGTTCATGGCCGAGAAGGGCGTGAGCTGCGAGAACCAGCAGGTCGACATCATCGGGGGCGAGAACCTCGCCGACGATTTCCTCGCCGTCAGCCCCCGGGGGCTCCTGCCGACGCTGGTGCTCGACGACGGCACTGCGCTCGACGAGTCCGTGGCGATCTGTCGCTACCTGGAAGAGACGCACCCGGAACCGGCGCTGCTCGGAACGGACCCCGTGAGCAAGGCTCGCGTCGAGGCCCGGCAGCGGCACATGGAGTTCGACGGCATGCTGGCGGCGATGGAGGCGTTCCGCAACGCGTTCCCGGGATTCCGCGAGCGTGGACTGGGCGGCAGCGTTGGCAAGGTCGACGCGATCCCGGCCCTGGCCGACCGGGGCAAGGCGAGCCTCCTGCGGTGGTACGCGACGCTCGACAGCGAGCTTGCGGAGTCGCGATACGTCGCGGGAGACACCTTCTCGATCGCGGACATCACGGCGCTCTGCACGGTGGACTTCGCGGCGGGCGCGGCGCGCTGCCCGGTGCCGGAAGAGTGTGCGAACGTGAAGCGCTGGCACGCGGAGGTGTCGGCGCGGCCGAGCGCTAGCGCCTGAGCCCTCCGTGCCCGCTGGCTGAGCGGGGCAGCCCTAAAGCGCCGTCGTGCCGGCGTCCTGCATGCGGCGCCCGGGGTCACAGGTCCATGCGCGCCAGGAAGTGCGCCGCGGGCTCGACTCGCTCGCCCGTGGGGAACGATCTCGCTTCATCCAGTTCGCCGACCACCTGGGTGCGCCGGATCGGCGCCTCCGCCAGAAACCGTCCGAGATGGGGGCTCAGGTCGCCGTCGCCCCACTTCGTCTCGATGAGGTGCCGGGGTGCGCCGCCAGCCGTCACGAGAAAGTCCACCTCGCGTCCCTCCTTGTCGCGGATGTAGCGCAACGCGAGATCCTCCCCTTCGACATCCTCCCGCCGGTGGATCTCTTTCAGTAGCGCGCAGGCGACCAGGCACTCGAACCTGGCGCCTATGCCACCGCGCACCAGGCCGACATCGTGGAAGTAGTATTTCGGCGCCTTGAGCAGCGCCCGCGCCACGTTCCTGTGGTAGGGCGTCACGCGGAACACTACGTACAGGTTCTCGAGGATGCCCAGCCAGTTCTGAACCGTGTTGGGGCTCTTCTGGAGGTCGCGTGCTAGCGAGCGTACGGACACCGGGCTGCCGACGCGGTCGCGCAACAGCTCGATCAGCGTTTCGATGGACTGAATGTCGCGAACCGCCGTGAGCGTTTGCAGGTCCTCCCGCAGGATGACGTCGATGTGCGTCCGCCGCCAGCGTTGGTAGTGGCGCTCCGTCCCCTTGAGAAAGGGCTCGGGGAACCCGCCGACGGCAAGGAGCCGGGTCAACGCTTCCGCTGCGTCCATCCCCGCGTGCGCCACGGCCTCCTTGACGTCCACCGGGTGCAGCCGGAACTGGAAGTAGCGCCCGGCCAGGGAGTCGCCCGTCTTGCGGAACGCCGAGAGATTTGCGCTTCCGGTGACCAGCAGCGCAGGCGGGATGCCGTCTACGTCGTAGATGCCCTTCAGCCAGGACTTCCAGCCCGCCATCTTGTGCAACTCGTCGAAGACGATGAGCGGTCGCTCCCGGTCCCACGCCATCTGCGCGAGGAGCACGCGGTGACGCGCGAGGTCATGGTTGAAGTACTGGTGATCGTCCACCAGCATCCGGGCGAGCGTCGTCTTCCCGGACTGCCGCGGCCCGGTCAGCAGCACGATCTTGCTTTGGATATCCTGCCGTAGTGCGGCCTCGAGATATCTCTCCAAAACGGGGTCCAATGCAGTGGCAACGGGTGACCAATTATCTGGAGACTGAACATAAGTCAAGACTTTTTGTCAGTTGCCTGACAATTAGTCGCGGCACCTCGCCGAGAGATTCTCGCCAATCGGGCGTGCTCTTGCCAATGAGCAGGCGGTCGGACGTTACAGCGTCTCGCCGCCCCGGAGTCGCTCGACGAACAGGCGCCAAGGCGGCGTCGCCGGTCGAACCGCCCGGCGGTGTTGGGCGGTGTCGTCGTGTGAGGGTATGAGCCCGCGTTACAGCCCCGCGAACGGCCGACTCGGGAACATCCGCCCAAATGCTGGGATGCAGTGGGCCTGGCGGAGGGTCCATCTGCGGGGTAGGCGCGAGACTCATTTGGAGCGTATTCCGAAACGGAACGACCATTTCGGATTCCACTTCGAGTTGGATCGGCCCGGGACGTACTCGCGAAACGGACGCGCTACGGATCCTGGAAGACGCCGGGGGCCGTGAGTACCAGCCGCACCAGGTCCGTTTGGCCGAACAACCCCAGCCTGGCCATGATCTGCTTCAGGTGCCAACGGACGACGGCCTCCGAACGATGGGACGAGGCGGCGATGGACTGGACCGTGCCCCCGGACGCGACTGCCGCCGCCACATGGGCTTGCGCCGGTGTCAGGTCGAGGGCCCCGGACAAGCGGTCTGGATTCACCCTGGGTCTGTCGAGCGGGTCGACGATCAGTACCATGGCCGCGCAGCCGCCCATCGCCTTTAAGCGGGTCTCGAGGCCCTGGAGGCGCCGGTCCTTGTCAATCACGACACCGCTGCCGCTCGACGACCTTCTCGTCCAGCTCCACCCCGAGCCCCGGCCCCTCCGGCGGCGCGATGTATCCGTCCCGGAACTCGATGGGATCGACGAAGATCTCCGCGTGCAGGTCGTTGCCGTTGTACTCCTGGATGAGGAAGTTCGGCGAGCAGGTGTCGAGCTGGACGGCGGCCGCCGCGGCGACCGGTCCGACATACATGTGCGGAGCGATCATGGCGTAGTGCGCCTCGGCCATTCCGGCGATCTTCTTGGATTCGAGGATGCCGCCGCACTGGCCGACGTCGAGCTGGATGATCTGGGCGGCCTGCTTCTCGAGGAGTTCGGCGAACTCGTACTTCGTGGCCAGGCGCTCGCCGGACGCGATCGGGATGCTCGTGTGCGCGGCGACGCGGGCCATCTCGTCGACGTTCTCTGGCGGCACGGGCTCCTCGAACCAGAACGGGTCGAATTCCTCCAGGGTCTTCGCGACCCGGATCGCGCCGGCCGTGCTGAACTGCCCGTGCGTGCCGATGCCGACCTCGAGTTCGTCGCCCACGGCGTCGCGGATGCAGCGGAAGATCCTCGCGGCGTGGCGGATGGTCTTCAGCGGAAAGTCCCGGGGTAGCGGGTAGTAGGGCATGAAGGGGTCGAGCTTGCAGGCGCTGTTGCCTTCCTCGACGAGTTGCGCGGCGACTTCGCCGGCCTTCTCCGGCTTCTCCCAGATCCCCTCGGCGGGCATGTAGGCGTAAGCGCGCAATCGCTGGTGGCACTTTCCGCCAAGGAGGTTGTAGATCGGCTGATTTACGGCCTTGCCGACGATGTCCCATAGTGCCATCTCGATGGCGGAGATCGCCGGCGTGGAGTCCATGCCCGGGTGGCGGTAGTCATGGTTGGAGGCGTACATGCGCTGCCACAGGTTCTCGATGTCGAAGGGGCTCTCGCCGACAACGAAGCGCTCGCAGAAGTCGTGGAGGAGGGCGATCTGGGACTTGAGATTGGTGAGGTGACCCGTCGGGCGCTCGCCCAGACCGACGATCCCTTGGTCCGTGAAAAGGCGCAGGAACAGCCATTTGCGGCCGCCGCGATACGGCTCGATGTTGTCGAGGAGGAGAGTTTCGGCGTGGGTGACTTTCATGGTTGCGTCCTTCGGAGCTTGTTCGCGGAGGTTGTGTGACGTACATTGACAGGAAAACTATACGGCATGGCACGATGCAAACGAAGCTCACGCTGCGGATGGACGATGCACTGATCGCCGCGGCCAAGGCGCATGCAGCCGGGGTGGGCAAGTCCCTCTCGCAGATGGTGGCCGAGTACTTCGAGGCCGTCACGAAGGTTCGGCGCGAGCCCGTCGAGATGACACCGACGGTGGCGAGGTTGCGGGGCATCCTGAAGGGCGCGAATGTCGACGAGCAGGACTACTACGACTACCTTGTCGAGAAGTATCTCGGCCCGACCCGCTGATGCCGACCGATGTGACAGACGTGCGAGTCCTTCTCGACACCAACGTGCTCCTTGACGTGTTGCTCGACCGGCAGCCTTGGTCGGAGGACGCGTCGGCCATCCTGACGTTGGCGGATCGAGGCAACGTCACGGGTTTGGCCTGCGCGATTTCGTTCACCACGGTCTTCTACGTCATGCGCAAGGAAATCGGAGCGGCCGAAGCCAGAAGCGGAGTTTCGGAGTTGCTGGGCGTCCTCGATGTAGCGCCGGTGGGCCGAGCCGTCCTGGATAGGGCCGTTCAGGCGGACGTCGCCGATTTCGAGGACGCGGTGGTCATGGAGTGTGCGCGCGTTGCGGGGGTGGACCACATAGTGACCCGAGATGCGAAGGATTTCGTGACCTCGCCGGTCCCCGCGCACACGCCGGCGTCGTTCCGTCAGCTACTCGATCTCCTGCACTGACGGTCCGCCTTCAGACCACGCACCGAAACCCCGCGTTCCCGGTCGTCGAGTCCGGCGTGTTCGCGTAGCGTGCCGCGACGCGGTAGCGGTTGCAGTAGCTGT
>JAPPHP010000179.1 GCA_028821035.1 Gammaproteobacteria bacterium
GCGAGCAGCAGCCGTACAACCTGCTCGACCGGCGCGTCGAGCGGGAGCTGATGCCGATGGCGCGGACCTACGGCGTCGCGACGATTCCCTGGAGCCCCCTCGGCGGTGGACTCCTGACCAGCAAGTACCGGCGCGGCGAGGAACCGCCGCCGGGGACGCGGTTCGCGAACGCCAACGCCATGCAGCGCAGGCGCTACAACGAGCGCATCTTCGACGTGATCGAGGGGCTCGAACCGCTGGCCCGGGGCCGGGGCGTCACGCTGTCACAGTACGCGCTGGCCTGGGTGATGGCGCAGCCTGGCGTGACGAGCCCCATCATCTGGCCGCGCACGATGGCGCAGCTCGAGGACAACCTGTCGGCGGCGGACGTCGAGATCGCGCAGGAGGACGCCCGCGCCATCGACGCCCTGATCCCGCCCGGGCAGATGGTGGCGCCGTTCTACGAGGCGGATTTCGGGCCGCACGGGTTTCGCGTGTAGCCCTGCGGAGCCGTTAGCGGGGCTTGCCCCCCTGCACCACGATGCGGTGCATCACGCGCTCCTCCGAGAAATCGGCAACGGCGTAGTGCATCACGGAGCGGTTGTCCCACATGACGAGGTCGTCCACGTCCCAGCGATGCCGGTAGACGAACTCGGGCCGGCTCGCATGGGCCAGCAGGCGGAACAGCAGCCGCTCGCTCTCGTCCTCCTGCAGCCCCACGACGTGGCGGGTAAAGGTGCTGTTGACGTAGAGCGCACGGCGTCCCGTCTCCTCGTGCGTGCGGACGACCGGGTGCACCGAGTCCTCCACCTCCGGCCCGAAGACCTTGCCCGAGTGGAACGCTTCGAGACCCTCGATGCGGTCGCGCAACTTCTCGTCCAGCGTCTCGTAGGCGAGATGCTGGTTGGAGAACGCCGTGTCGCCCCCGGTCGGCGGCAGCACCCGGGCGTGCAGCGCGGTGATGCGCGGCGGCGTGGAATGCCAGGTCATGTCCGAATGCCAGCCGCTCCCGAAGGGATGCTCGCCCGGGTAGAACCGGTGCTTGCGCCCCTCGCGCGCGATCCACTGGACGAACTCGGTGTCCTCGTGTTTCGTCGCCGGATGCGTGAGCAGGCTGCCCCACAGCCGGCCGAAGTCGGCGAGTTCCAGCGCGGACAGCGTCTGTCCCGGCAGCACCAGCAGATGGTGTTCGAGCAACAGCCCGTGCAGCTCCGAGACGAGTTCCGTGTCGGTGTCGCGCGCGAGGTCGACGCCCTCCACCCGCGCGCCCATGGCGACGCTGGCGCGGCTGACCGAGAAACGCGTGTCGCGGGCGGCTTCCGCCATGAGATTCCCCTCCCTACGTGCCTTCGCCGATCGTCACGCAAGCGCCCCGGCGGGTCAAGCGCCGTACGGGCCGGAACCGTCGACGTAGAGCCGCTCGCCGGTCACGTAGGAGTTGGCGTCGGAGACGAGAAAGCGCACGACGTTCGCGACGTCCTCCGGCTGGCAGACGTGGCCGAACGGACTGTCGGCGTCGAGCGTCCTGATGTCCTGCACGCCGGCCGTGGCACGCACGAGCCGCCGCCCCATCTCCGTCTCCACCAGTCCCGGCGCGACGATGTTGACCCGGATGCCGTGCCGCTTCTCCTCCTTCGAGAGCGTCATCGCCAGGGCCTCCAGGGCGGCCTTGCCCATGTTGTAGGGCGCCCCGTTGGCACCGAACGAGCGCGTCGCGGCGCTCGAGATCATCACGATGTCGCCCCGCTTCGCTTCCCGCATGCGGGGAATCACGAGCTTCGACAGGTAGTGCGGGCCGAACGCGTGGGTCGCCACCACCCGCTGCATCTCGGCGATGTCGGTATCCGCGACCGAGTTGCCGCGGCTCGCGATGCCGGCGTTGTTGACGAGGATGCTGATCGGTCCCAGCTCGGCGGTCACCGCTTCGACCATCTCGCGGTCCTGCTCGAAGTCGTCGATCGACGCGCAGTACGCGCGGGCACTCCCGCCAGCCCGCTCCACCAGTTCCACCGCTTCCTCGGCGGCCGCGTCATCGCGGCGGTAGTTGACGGCGACGTCGGCGCCGTCCTCGGCCAGCGCCACCGCGATCGCCCGGCCGACGCCGCGGCCCCCACCCGTCACCAGCGCAACGCGCCCCTTTAACGACATGCTCTTCTCCTTTGGTTGTTGGCTGGATCGGCGCGCCTGGAGGGCCGCCTCACAAGCGGGGGGGGACAAGCCCCGCCCTTACGTACCCGTGAACCGGGCGTCCCGCTTCTCGAGGAACGCCTTGACGCCTTCGCGCGAGTCGGCCGTGGCGCCGGCCTCCGCCTGCAGCCGAGCCTCGAGGTCGAGTTGCTGCTCGTAAGAGTTGTGCCACGTGGACCAATAGGCCCTGCGGATCAGCGCGAGCGACCGCGGTCCGTCACCGAGCCTGCGGGCCACCGCCATCGCGCCGTCCATCAGCGCGTCGGCGTCATCGTAGAGCCGGTTGACGAGGCCCCATTCGAACGCCCGCTCCGCCGGCAGCCGTTCCGCCAGCAGCGACAGCTCCACCGCCCGACCCCAGCCGACCAGCCGCGGCAACAGGAACGTGGCGCCGCCGTCGGGGACGAGCCCGATGCGCGCGAAGGCCTGCAGGAAGAACGCCCCGCGTGACGCGCAGACGATGTCTCCCATCATGGCGAAGCTCATGCCGACCCCCGCGGCGGGTCCGTTCACCGCCGTGACGATCGGCATCTCGAGGTCCCTGAGGCCGAGGAGCAACGGGTGATAGTAGTTGCGCAGCCCCGTGCCGGCGCGCCCGCTCCGGGCGGCGAGGTTCGCACCCGAGCAGAAGCCGCGGCCGGCGCCGGTGACGAGCAGGCACCGCACTTCCGCGGGGCGCGTCTCGAGCGCCTCGAGGGCGTCCGTGAGCCCCTCCTGCATGTCGGGACCGATGGCGTTGAGGACTTCGGGATGGTTCAGCGTGAGGACCGCCACCGAGCCCTCGAAGTCGAGTCGGACCCTGTTGAAGTCCATGGACCGTGTCCCCCGGCGGAAAGCGCGAGACTCTATCACAGGCCCCTGTAGCTACCCGGCTTCTGCAATAATCGAGCGATGGAACTCGTTTCCAAGGAGTTCGGGCTCGCCAAGCGCGACGAGGCCCCGGTGCTCGCGCGCATGTCCCGCGACTACGTCGAACAGGGACTCAACTGGCGCTGGCGCACGCCGGCCATCCTCAACATGATCCGCGACCCCGAGGCGGTCGTGCTCTGCGCGCGCTGTCAGCGCGGGGGAAGGAACGGGTCGGAAGTCGCGCCGCGTGCCAGGCGCCACGGCACCGCCGACGGGCGCTGGCGCGGCAGCGTGATCGGGGGCTTCGGCATCATGCAGTACGCCATGGAGCGCGCCCATCTCAACCTGCTCGCCGTGCACCCTTCGTTGCGGCGGCACGGTCTCGCAAGCGACCTCCTGGCATGGCTCGAGAAGACCGCGGTCGTCGCCGGCATCAACCGGGTCGACCTCGAGGTGCGGGCGCGCAACACCGGCGGCCGCGCCTTCTACCGGGCTCGGGGTTACGAGGAAGCGGACTTCGTCCCCCGCTACTACAGCGGTGTCGAGTCCGCCATCCGGATGCACAAGCGGCTGCGCTGACCGTCGTGCGGGACGGCGTCGTGCGGGACCAGCGTCAGGGCCACGGCCGGAACGAGAGACTGCTCCGCCTCGCGTTCTTCCTGATCGCCGGTTTCATGGTCGTGGAGGCCGTCGGCGGCTGGCTCGCCAATTCACTGACGCTGCTCGCCGACGCCGGGCACATGCTGCTCGACGCGTCGGCCCTCGGTCTCTCCTGGCTCGCGATGCGGCTGTCGCGCCGCGAAAGCAATGCGCGGCTGACGTACGGATACGACCGGTTCCAGGTGCTCGCCGCTTTCGTCAATGCGCTCGCGCTCTTCCTGCTGTCCGGAGCGATCGTGTACGAGGCGTTCGAGCGGCTCGGCGCACCGGAGGCCATGCTGCCGATCCCGGCGCTCGCCGTCGCCGCGGTCGGGTTCGTCATCAACGTGATCGTGTACCGGCTGCTGCACGGGTCCGACAACCTCAACGTGCGCAGCGCGGCTTTGCACGTGCTGGGCGACCTCCTCGGCTCCGTCGCGGCCATGGCCGCCGCCGGGAGCGTCCTCCTGTTCGGCTGGCTCTACGCGGACCCGATCCTGGCCCTCGTGATCGCCGGAATCCTCGTCCGCGGGGCGTGGCGCATCCTGCGGGAGTCCGGCTACATCCTGCTGCAGGGCGTACCCACCGACGTGGACCTGGACGAGATCCGCGCGGCGCTTACCTCGGACGTGACCGGGGTGGTGGACGTGCACGGCATGCATGCCTGGGCGCTGACCAACGAAAAGCCCCTGCTGACGCTGCATGCCACCGTCGACCCCGCGACAGACGGCCAGTCCGCGACGAGCGCGATCAAGAACGTGCTGACGGACCGCTTCGGCATCCAGCACTCGACCGTGCAGATCGAGCACGGCGGGTGTCCGGATGCGTGAACTCCGCGGCCGATGCCGCGCCGCACGCGTCTTGCATGCGTGAGCGGCGGCGCAATCCTCCTCTACACACCCGCCAGCACCAACTGGCCCACCAGCGCCAGCGCGAACCCGAGGACCGCCCCGAGCGGCGGCGCCCAGTGCCGCTCGAGCCGCGACTGCGGCGCGATGTCCTGGAAAGTGAGGTACAGGATGCCGCCGGCCGCGAAAAGCAGGACGGCGCCGAGCACGGCTTCGTGATCCGCAAGCCAGAACCAGCCGATCGCCCCGCATACCGGTCCGAGCAGGGCCACGCCGGTCATGCGGCGCAATGCCGTGCGGGGACGCATGCCTGCCGCGGCGAGTTCGCGCCAGGCGTTGAATCCCTCCGGCAGGTTCTGCAGGCCGATCAGCAGCGCCAGCAGGATCGCCCCCTCCCCGCCGACGGCGAAGATCCCCCCGAGGGCGAGCGACTCGGGCAGGAAGTCCGCGGCCATGGCGCTGAACTGCGGCGCGGCCCGTCCCATCAGGGCCTGACGACGGTCCAGGAGCATGAACGCCCCGCCGCCCGCGAGCAGCAGCGCCGTCACGGCAAAGGGATCGGGCACCCAC
>JAPPHP010000145.1 GCA_028821035.1 Gammaproteobacteria bacterium
CGCCCAGGCACCGGGCCTCAAGGTCGGTCAGGACGCTGTAGTGCGGGTTGGCGCCCGTGTTGTTGTGGAGGTCGACGGCGAGCCGCGGCTTCGTTTCGAGCGCGCGTTCGGTGACCTGGCGGGCGAGGCGTGCCTCGGGGGTCTCGCCGCCGTTCCACGCGCGGTTGAAGTCGTGCTGGTGGGGGAGCGTCCGCGCGCCGACACGCGCCGCTTCCACGTTGCCGACGTAGAGCAGCAGCGGCGGCAGGCTGCCGGTCGCGAGGAGCTCGCGGATCGCGTCCCATCCCGAGACCTCGTTGCCGTGCTGGAGCACCGACACGAACAGCGGATCCGGAAGGCCACGGGTGAGATCGAACAGCGTGGGACCTCCGAGGGCTTCGAAGAGCCGGGGCGCCGGACAGCCGAGCAGGCCGTCCGGGAGCGTGTAGCGGGTCGTCAGGCGCACGGGCTAGACGGTCCACTCGTGCACGGGCTGCCCGGAGTCCTGGGCGTCGATGTATGCGAGCGTGAGCGCGTTGTAGTCGGGCCCGTGCCGCGCGACCCAGCGACGCTGCCACACGGCGCCGTTCGCGCCCCGCTCGACGCGCCGCGTCGCGATCGCGAGATAGCGCTCGACCTCCGCGTCGGGAATGTCGAGGGTGCGCAAGGCGTCGGCCGCGGCCGGCAGCATGTCCTCCAGGAGCAGCGCGCGCGCTCCGCGCCGCCGCCCGTCCCGCCAGGTGAACTCGGCGTCCAGCCCGAGTCGCGCCGCCGCGTAGAAGTTGCTCCGCGCCACCGCGAAGTCGAGCTCCGACTCGATCGGCACGGGGTCCTCCGCGAGGGCCTTCACAGCACCCATGAACACCGCCGTGTTCGCGATGCAGTCGTCGATCGTGGGGCCGGCCGGCACCACGCGGTGCTCGATGCGCAGGTGCGGGACGCCGTCGAAGTCGAAACCGAGCAACGGGCGGTTCCAGCGCCACACGGTGCCGTTCTGGAACCGCACGTGGGCGAACTTGCTCGGCGGCTCCTCCTGTACGTACGGGAGCAGGATCGCGTGCAGTTCCCGGTTCTCGCGAAACGTCTCGAACAGCGAGGCGTCCGCGTACCCGGTGCCGAAGCCGACGCGTTCCGGGTCCCTCGGCCCCAGGGAGACCGCCTGCTCGAACAGCGGAACCCGGGTCTCGGCCCAGAGGGCGTGTCCGAACAGGAAAGGCGAGTTGGCGGACAGCGCCACCATGGGGGCGGAGGCCGCGAGCGCGGCGTTGTAGGTGCGTACGGCGCGGTCCGGCTTGCACTGCAGGTGGATTTGGAACGAGGTGGCCGCCGCCTCGAGCATCACGTCGTCGTGCGACATCAGCAGATGATCGTCGCCCGCGATGTCCACTTCGAACGGCGCGCCGTCGCGGAGCGCCAGGACGCGGTCGTTCAGCGCCTGGTACCGCACCATGCGCGACATGTGGTCCGAGTTCAGGAGTTCCGGGGCGATCGTCGGCAGGATGCCGATGGTCGCCAGCCGCAGGTCGAGGGCGTTGGCGGCGTCCTGGCACGCCCGCCACGTCGCGGCCAGTTCGTCGTGGAGGCGCGTGAAGACGCGCCCCGTCATCGCACAGGGACTGCCGTTCAGTTCGACGTTGTAGCTCGCGAGTTCCGGCACCACGAGGGCGTTGTCGAGCTCGGCGAGGAAATGCTCGTTGCGCGGTGCCGGATTGCCGTCCAGGTCGACCAGCCAGGCCTCCAGCTCGAACCCGGCGATGTCTCCGCGCTCGCTGAAGCCGCCGTCCGCGAACAGTCTCGCGACGTCCTCCGTCTCCCGGTCCAGGCGCCGCCGGAAGCTCGTGAAGTCCTCGGCATTGAAGTGCCGTTGCGCAATCTCGTCGCCCATGGCGGGTGCGTGCGGTGGCCGGGGAGGCTCGTATCTTCCGTTACTCGGCGGGGTTTTGCGAGGGGCAAGCCCCTCGGGCACCCCGGCTGAGGGCTCCTTGCGAGGGGCAAGCCCCTCGGGCACCCCGGCTGAGGGCTCTTCCGCAACGTGGCGTTGCTAACATGGCTCCGGTTTTCGCGGGGAGGTTTCCGGCATGTCCCGGTCCGTGCTGCTTGTCGAGAGGAAGGACGGCGTCGCCACGCTCACCCTGAACCGGCCCGAGCAGATGAACGCGCTCTCCATGGAACTGCGCCGGCTGCTGGCGGAGGAACTCGAGGCGCTGCGCCACGACGACGAGATCGGCGTGGTCATCCTGACCGGCGCCGGCCGGGCGTTCTGCGCCGGGCTCGACCTCAAGGAGATGGGCGGAGAGCGGCCTGCGGAAGCGACCGGAAGCGGCGACCCTCCGGATCCGGCGCGGATGTTGCGCAGGCTGCGCCAGCCGGTCATCGGCGCCGTCAACGGCGTGGCCGTCACGGGCGGCTTCGAGATCGCGCTGGCATGCGACATGCTCGTCGCGACGCCCGAGGCGCAGTTCGCCGACACCCACGCGCGCGTGGGCCTGCTCGCCGGCTGGGGGCTCTCGCAACGCCTGTCGCGTATCGTGGGGCCGAATCGCGCTCGGGAACTCTCGCTGACCGGTAACTACCTCTCCGCGGAGCGCGCCGAGCGGTGGGGGCTGGTCAACCGGGTCGTGCCGCGCGGGGAACTGCTCCCGACGTGTGAGGCGCTCGCGCGCGACATGCTGTCTTGCGTCCCCGAGGTTCTGTTCGAGTACAAGAGCCTGATCGACCGGGGCTTCGACCTCGCGCTGGGGGATGCGATGACCTACGAGGCCGAGATCGCGCGGCGCCATCCGAGCCCGCCGCCGGAGGTGGTCGCCGAGAGGCGCCTCGCCATCCAGCAGCGGGGCCGCGCGCAGGCGGCGTGCGGGGAGTCGGCACGATGAGGCTCGGCGCGCTGCTCGGTCCGGTCCCCGGAGACGCGCCGCCGACCCTGCTGGCGGAGCAGGCGCGCATGCTGGCGGGCGAGGGGTTCGAGAGCCTGTGGTCCGCCCAGGCGGTCGGGCGGGGCTTCATGATGACCGACCCCTTCGTGGCGCTGGGCGTCGCGGCGACCGTCGCGGAAGATGTCGAGGTCGGTACGGCAGTGGTGCAGGCGCCCCTGTACGAGCCGATGGACCTGGCCCACCGGGTCTTCTCCCTGCAACAGGTTTCAGGAGACCGTCTCGTCCTCGGCGTGGGCGCCGGTTCCACGGCGAGCGACTTCGGTGCTTTCGGGCGCCCGTTCGAAACGCGCTTCGAGGACTTCACGACCTGCGTCGAGGCGCTTCGGGAGATCTTCCAAACGGGCGCCGGCGCTGCCGGGAACCTGTCTCCCTGGCCGTCGGTGCTGGGCGGGCCGCCGCTCCTGTTCGGCACCTGGGGCCACGGCGTCGAGCGTGCCGCCGGCGAGTTCGACGGCTGGATTGCTTCGGCGCATTACCGCACGGAGGAGCAGGTCGTAGAGGCCCACCGCCGCTACCGGGAAGCCGGCGGCGGTCGCGCCGTCGTATCGACGATCATGTTGCCCGCAGGCACCGATCTCGGCGAACTTCGCGAGCGGCTCGGTCGCTTCGCCGACGCGGGTTTCGACGACGCCGTCGTGTTCCCGCTTCCCGGCGGCCCCCGGCCCGCAGCCGTGCGCCGGCTGGTCGACCGCTGATGCCCGTCATCCAGCTTTACGAACATGCGCCGACCCGGTCGGCCCGGTGCCGGTGGACGCTGGCGGAGGCGGGGCTCGAGTACGAGTCGGTGGGCAACAGCCAGGAGATCATCGGCAGCGAAGAACTGCGCTCGATTCAGCCCCTCGGCAAGCTGCCGGCGGCGGTCATCGACGGCCGACCGCTGTTCGAGTCCTCCGCGATCTGTACGGCCATTGCCGACCTGGTCCCGGAACGGAAGCTGGTCGGGCCGTCGGGTTCGTGGTCGCGCGCCCTCCACGACCAGTGGGTGTCCTTCGCGCTGACCGAGATGGAGACCTGGCTGTGGAGCACCGAACTCAATACGTTCGACTTCTCGTTGTCCGAGGAGGAACGCGTACCCGACATCGCCAGACCGAACGGGGTGCTCTTCCGGCGCGGGGCCACGGCGCTCGATGCGGTCCTGGCCGATTCCGACTACCTGGTGGAGGACCGGTTCACGGTGACGGACATCATCGTGGGCCACATCGTCGACTGGGGCAGGGCGGACGGACTGCTCGGCGGGTTCGCAAACCTCGCGGCGTACCTTGTGCGCCTGCGGGCACGGGAGCACTGCAACCTGCCATGACGGCGTTCCTGATCGTCCGCGCGGAGGTGGACCCGGCCGTGCGCGACGCGTTCGACGCCTGGTACCGGTACGAGCATCTTCCGGAGGCGGTCGAGGCCCTGGACGCCAGCGGGGCGTGGCGCGGCTGGAGCGCGGTCGAGGACCACGTGCACTTCGCGTTCTACGAGTTCGCGTCCCTCGCGGAGGTGGAACGCGCGATGGCATCCGACGCGATCCGCGCCCTGATCGCCGAGTTCGACCGGCACTGGGAGGGCAGCGTTACCCGGACCCGCGAAGCGGTGGAGTCGATACAGTCAATCTGATGACGCGGACCCCCGCGTCCGCGTTGTAGCTGCATCGATCAGCGCGGTAGCTTGCTCCGCCAAGCATACGAGGCGCAGAACACACCCACGACGATGAACGGGGCAAAGACGAGAACAACGGGGGCGATCAGGGCCACGGCGATCACTCCCCAGAGGGAGCAACACGCGCTCAACAGCGCCCAAACACAACGTCCGGGCTGCGCGGTGTCACAAACACCGTGCGGGTTTCCGGGAGCCGTCACGCTCCCCTAGAAAAAGACGAACGACCGCACCACCACGTTCTTGCGGCAGCGCGCGTCTTCCGGCGCGGTGGGGTCCACGCAGGCCGTGTGGAACGACCAGCGCGACACCGAGCCGTCCGTGACCGAGTCGTAGCACTTCAGCATCGAGACTTCGGTCGATTTCTGCTGCGGGAACCAGTACCACTCGTGTTCGGGCCGGTACGTGAAGCGCGTGGTCTCGCCGACGCGGTCGTCGTAGATGCGGTAGTTGGTGATGTAGGGCTGGT
>JAPPHP010000476.1 GCA_028821035.1 Gammaproteobacteria bacterium
CGATGTTCCGCACGCCCACGAAGATCGCGCGCATCCGCGCCGACTCCTACCACACGCGCACCGGCTTTTTCACGCAGGACCACATGCCGATCGACGTGCTCATCAACCCGGAGCACGTCGTGACGGAGCAGATCCGGGAACTCCTCGAGCACCCCGGCGCGCTGCAGGTGCTCGACTTCGCGGACGGCCGCGTCAAGCTCGTCGCCGTCAAGGCTACCCACGACAGCCCCCTCGTCGGCCAGGACCTCCGCTTCCTGCGCAAGCGGATGCCCAAGGTCGACTCCCGGGTCGCGGCGATCTTCCGCCGCGGCCGGGCGATCATTCCCGAGGGCGACACGATCATCGAGGCGGAGGACGACGTCTTCTTCATCGCCGCGGCCGACGACATCAACGCCGTCATGGCCGAACTGCGCCGGGTGGAGCGCCCCTACAAGCGCGTGCTCATCGCCGGCGGGGGCCACATCGGCGAACAGCTCGCCCGCGCCATCGAGCCCCTGTTCTCGGTGAAAGTGGTGGAACACAACGCCGAGCGGGCGGCCGAGTTGGCCCAGCAGCTCGACTCGGCCGTCGTCATCCACGGCGACGCGACGGACAAGGACCTGCTGCTCGAGGAGAACATCGAGCGTACGGACGCGTTCTGCGCGGTGACGAACGACGACGAGGTCAACATCATGTCGTCGCTCCTGTCGAAGCGCCTCGGCGTCCGCCAGGTCATGACGCTGATCGGCAAGCCGGCCTACGTCGACCTGATGGAAGGGGGCGACATCAACGTCGCCATCTCCCCGCAGCTCGCGACCACGAGCACCATCCTCCGGCACGTGCGCCGCGCGGACATCGCCCGGGTGCACAGCCTGCGCCGCGGCGCCGCCGAGGCGATCGAGGCGGTCGTGCACGGCGACGCCAAGAGCAGCAACGTGGCCGGACGCGCCTTGAGCGAACTCAAGCTCCCGCCGGGCACGACCGTAGGCGCGATCGTGCGCGGCGAGGACGTGCTGATCGCGCACGACGACGTCGTGACCCAACCCGAAGACCACGTCATCCTGTTCGTGACGGACAAGCGGCGCATCCCCGCGGTGGAGCGCCTCTTCCAGGTCGGTCTCTCCTTCTTCTGAGGCCTGAGGCGACACCGCCTTGCACTTCGCCGTCATTCTCCGCATCACCGGCGTCCTGCTGATGCTGTTCAGCATCGCGATGCTGGTGCCGGTCGCGGTGGCGCTCTTCTACGGCGAGGACACGGCGGGGCCGTTCCTGGCCGCCTTCGCGATCACCTTCGGCGCCGGAGCCGTGCTCCGCTTCTCCCGGCGGCGGTCCGAGGCGGAGCTGCGCAGCCGCGAGGGCTTCCTCATCACGGTGCTCTTCTACGTCGGCCTCGGGCTCTTCGGCGCGTTGCCGATGTACTTCGCGCCGAGCCTCGCCCACACCTTCACCGACGCCGCCTTCGAGTCCCTCTCGGGGCTCACGACCACCGGCGCCACCGTCTTGAGCGGCCTCGACGACCTGCCGCGCTCCATCCTCTTCTACCGGCAGCTCCTGCAGTGGCTCGGCGGCATGGGCATCATCGTCCTCGCCGTGGCGGTCCTGCCGATGCTCGGGGTCGGCGGGATGCAGCTTTACCGGGCCGAGTCGCCGGGCCCCGTCAAGGACACCAAGCTGACCCCGCGCATCACCGAGACGGCGCGCGCGTTATGGCTCATCTACTGCAGCCTCACGCTCGCCTGCGCACTGGCCTACTGGGCCGCCGGCATGAGCCTGTTCGACGCCGTCTGCCACGCCTTCTCCACCGTCGCGATCGGCGGCTTCTCAACCCACGACGCGAGCCTCGGGTACTTCGCGAGCGGCTGGATCGAGTCCGTGGCGATCGTGTTCATGATCCTCTCCGGCATCAACTTCGGCCTGCACTTCCTGGCGTGGCGGCGGCCGACGCTCTACTTCACCGACCGCGAGGTGCGCACCTACCTGTCCGCGCTCGTATTCGTGGCGATGGTGGTCGTCTTTAGCCTGCTGCAGAACCCGGACGCCACGGCGAACCCGGTGCGCGACGGCATCTTCCAGGCGGTGTCGATCACCACCACCACCGGCTTCACCACCGCGAACTTCAGCCTCTGGCCCTCCTTCGTGCCGTTCCTGCTGCTCTTCGCGGCCTTCGCCGGCGGCTGCGCCGGATCGACCGCCGGCGGAATCAAGATGATGCGCGTCCTGCTGGTGTCGCGGCAGGGCCTGCGGGAAATCCGGCGGCTCATTCACCCCAACGGCGTCTTCCCGGTCAAGCTGGGCCGGGAGGTCATCCCCGACCGCGTGCTGGACGGCATCTGGGGGTTCTTCGCCGCCTACGTCACGATCTTTCTCGCGATGGTGTGCCTCGTCCTCGCGATCTCCGGCCTCGACTTCGTCAGCGCGTTCTCCGCCGTCGGCGCGTGCCTCAACAACCTGGGCCCCGGCCTCGGCTCCGTGGCGCTGAACTACGCCGACCTGACCGCCCCAACCAAGTGGCTCCTCGTCCTCGCGATGCTGCTCGGGCGGCTCGAGATCTTCACGCTGCTGGTGCTGTTGACGCCTGCTTACTGGCGGAGTTGAGGGCCCTCGTCCGGGACTTTCGGGCCCCCGCGCCGGCGCCTTTCGCGAAAGCGCTTGTACTCCCACTGGTACTGCGCCGGATCGCGCCGGACCGCCTGTTCCACCGCACGGTTCATCGCCGTGGCGCTGACCGCCAGATCCTCCGAGCGGATCGCCTCGTCCACGCGTTCGCAGGCGAGCTCGAACCCTCCGGGCGACCTGCGCACCGTGACCATGAGCACCTGGGTCTCCGGGCCGATCAGTCGCCGCGCCAGCGTCATCGTGAGCACGTCGACGCCGAAGAAGGGCGCGCGCACCGCGGCGTCCGGGCGGGGCGTCTGGTCGGGCAACACGCCGACCGCGTCTCCCGCGGCCAGGGCCCGCCGTACCTGGCGCAGACCGCCGACGTCGAGCGGCGCCAGGGCCAGGCCCCACCGCGTCCGGGCCCGGACGATGGACGCTTCGAGCGCCCGCACCTTCGGCGGGTCGTACAGGAACGTGATCGGCATGCGCGGCCCCAGGGCGAACGCCAGCACTTCCCAGTTGCCCCAGTGCGGGCTCAGGATGAGCGTGCCGCCCCGGTGCGATCTGGCCGCTTCGAGCAACGCGTCCCCTTCCACCACCCGCAGCGCGTTCGCGAAGGCGTCCCGGCTCGCATGCCACACGAAGCCGCTTTCGCAGCCCAGGCGGCAGGTCTCCATCAGGCTGCGGCGCCCGAGATCGCGCCGGGCCCGCGCGTCCAATTCGGGGAAGCACAAGGCGAGGTTCGCGTCGGTGACCCGCGCGGCCGGCACCCGCAACGACCAGCCGAGCCTCCCGGCCGCGCCCCCGAGCACCCGCGCCCACGACAGCGGCAGCCAGCCGAGGACCCGCACGAGGCCGATGACGATCCAGGCCATGCCGTCCTATGCGGCCGCGGCGACTTCCGCGTGGCGGAAGCAGCTCACGAGGTGGTCGTTCACGAACCCGGCGCTCTGCATGAACGCGTAGCAGATGGTCGGCCCGACGAAGCGGAAACCCTGCTTGCGCAACGTCCTGGACATCGCGACCGAGGTGGGCGTCTTGCTCGGTACCTCCGCCGGGGCCTCCCAGCGGTTCTGGACGGGCGCGCCGTCCACGAAGCTCCACAGGAACGCCATGGGGTCCGGCTGGTCGAGAAACAGCCGCGCGTTGCCGACCATCGCGGTCAGCTTCCCCCGGTGCCGGATGACGCCCGGGTCGTCGAGCCACCGCGCCAGGTCCTCGTCGCCGGCGCGGGCCAACCGTTCCGGGTCGAAGCCGTGGAAGACCCGCGCCATGTGGGGGCGCTTGACGAGGATCGTGCGCCAGGACAGCCCGGCCTGCATGCCTTCGAGCGTCAGCCGCTCGAAGAGGTCGCGCGGTTCCCGGACGGGCACGCCCCACTCGACGTCGTGGTAGCGGCGCATGTCCGCGTCCGCCAGGCTCCAAGGACAGCGCGGTTTGCCCATATCATCCGCGCTCATCGGGAGCGTGCCGCCGAAGACGCCACGGCTTCACCCACATGTACAGGCTCGTATTGCTCGACCGCGACGGCGTGATCAACCACCGGCCACCCCCGGGGCCCGACGGAGACCCCGGAAACTACATCAAAACGCCCGCCGAATGGCGCCCCATCGCCGGCGGCCCGGAGGCCGTGGCTGCCCTGAACGCCCGCGGCTGCCGCGTGGCCGTCTGTACCAACCAGAGCGGGATCGGACGCGGCATCATGTCCGCGGAGGACCTCGCCGTCGTGCACCGGCACATGGAAGCCGCCATGCGTGCCGCGGGCGCCCGCCTCGACCGCGTATACGTCTGCCCCCACGCTCCGGACGACGCCTGCGGGTGCCGCAAGCCCCGGCCCGGCATGCTGCGCGCCGCGATGCGCGACTTCGGGGTGACGCGATCCGAAACCTGCTTCGTGGGCGACTCACAGCGCGACATGGACGCCGCCCTCGCCGCCGGGTGCGAGCCGATCCTCGTGCGCACCGGCAACGGCGCCGAAGCGGAACCCGGCGCGCGCGCGGCGGGGGTCCAGCGCGTGTTCGACGACCTCGCCGCGGCCGCGCGGGGCCTGGCCACATGATCGCCGACCTGCGGGCGGCCCTGTTCTACGCCGGGTACGTCCTCTTGACGATCGCCTGGGGCAGCCTGTCCGTTGCCGTCGGGTGGATGCTCCCGGCCAGGGCGCGGTTCTCGTTCGTCATCGGCACCTGGACACGCATGGTGCTCGCGTGGCTCAGGATCACCTGCGGCATTCGCGCCGAGGTCGAAGGCCGCGAGCACCTGCCGGACGAGCCCTGCATCCTGTTGGTCAAGCACCAGAGCACCTGGGACACGCTCTTCGCCCAGACCCTGCTCAGCCCACAGACCACGCTCATCAAGCGCGAGCTGCTCTGGATCCCGTTCTTCGGCTGGGCGT
>JAPPHP010000224.1 GCA_028821035.1 Gammaproteobacteria bacterium
GTACGGAACTGATCGTCATGGTGATCCCGTACGTCATTTCGGATCATGAGGAGGGCTGGGAACTGACTCGACAGGTGCGTGAACGGCTGGAGTTGCACCCGGCGTTCGTTCGAGAACGTTGAGCGCTTCCGGGCCACGGGCACCTCTCGAGAACGAGTTTCGACCGGGCGCGTTACGGGCGGCGGGCATCGGCGGGAGGGCATGGGCAAGAGTCCTGAAGATGAGTCCCGAAAGGCATCGAAAAGCTCCAAAAAGAACTTGCGTCGCCGAAAAACCCCGGTAGAATGCACAGCGCCTTCGGGCGATTGCGGTTCCCGTCGGGTGACGGGTACGACTTGGGACTTCGGAGAAATGGACTAATGGCCAAACTACTGATCAGATCGGCAGCTCTCCTCTTGGGGGCTGTGGTCGCTGTTTCTGCGTCGGCGGAGACGATGATGACGGTGAAGATGGGGCCGAGCTACGCGTCGGACCTGTTCGGAACCGGCTCTGACGACCTCGTTCTCGGCTATGAGGAAGGCGCGGATCCCGAGGTGCATCTCCGTCTCGGGGCTGCGGTTGCGGCAAATACGAGAGCGGACATCACCTTGACTTTGAGCGGTGCGACTTTCGCATCATCGGTGCGACGTAGCGACTTGGCGGTCGCATACCTCACGCATCCGTGTGTAGACGACGGCGAGGGCGGCACCGAATACGGTGCGGGTGTCCCGATGGCCATACCCACGCAGCCCGCGCTGACTGTCAGCATTACGGATGGACGCCGGGGGGACAACGAGGTTCAGTTCGATGTCTCGAGTGGTGCGGAAATCGCCCTGGGGACCGGTGACCCTACCGGCACTGGCTGCACCGTCGGGACCGATACGGTCGATAGTGGATTGGTGCTCTTGTTCACCCTTCCGACCGTGACAGGTGCAGGTGGCTCACTTGGTCCGGGCGGCAGGGGAGTGATGATTACCGCGACGGTCGATCCGCAGACGAACCAGGGTGGTCTTGAGGAGTTTCCTTCGCGATCACAACTGGCCGCCAGTCCCGGGACCGCTGGCGGAAGCAGGCTGACGATCATTGGCCCGACCTACGGCACCAATGCTGGGGGCAACATCGTTCCGGAGAATCCTGCGATGACGGTTACTGACGGTACCCCCGAAGCGGCTGGTAGCGTGAACGTGGCTGACCGAACCCAGCTCTTTGGCCTGCCCACGAGCCGAACAAGCCAGCATCTGGTGTTGGGGGCGATGGTGGTCAGCATTGGGGAACATGTGCAGTCCGACGGTTCGGCTTTCTCGGTAGAGCCCAAGGAAGACGGTGCTGGCGTGCTCGATCTCACCGTCTCGGGCAACGTGCGCGAGGGCGACATGGTGATCTTCGACTTGGATGGAGACGGCAAGGCTGATCGGGGCGAAGAACTGGATTACGTGGCGGCCCATGGCGTCTTCTGGAATGCCTTCGATCTCGACGACCTGCTGAGCGATGCCGAAGGCGAGCCGACTAACATGTTCGGCGGCCAGCCTCGCGGACGGGTGCTCTACTTCCCTGACGGGGAGACGGAGATGCGATCCGGCAATCTGGTGTTGGCGGCGAAGGTCGTGTACGAGCAGGGCTCCAATGTCCCGCCGTTTATCCTTCCGAACGTCAAGCCTCTCAGCTACAGCGTCGGTGCGTCGGCTCGAGCCTATGCCTTGGCACCAGTCACGGACGGTGGCGACGAGAGCAACCTCCGCATTCGATGTGAGTCGAACCGGGCGTGCAACGTATGGCTCTCCTGCGATTCAGCGATGGGCGAGAACTTCTTCGGGAAGATGTCAAACCCCGTAATGCCGTGGGGCACGACAACGGTCAGTTCAGGGATGATCGCGGAAGTCGTTGGTGCCGATGCGACGGATGACTTCATGGGACGGATGTCCTGCGAGGTCATTGGAGGCGGCCTTGCGGTGCAGGTGCTGACGCGTAGCGGAGGCACTTTGGTCAACAACACCTACGTTGAAGGCCCCTAGAGCCCCAGATCAAGCGGGAGCGCATTTGTTTGGCTGCTGGCCGCGCCATTGGTTCTGCACGGATGCAGACCGGCGCGGCTCGGCATAAGCAGCAGTAGCCTTCGATTCCCAAAGGTTCCCGCTGAAGGGACTTGCGAGCCCCCGGTCCACTACTGGACCGGGGGCTTCGCTGTTCTGCTCCCTCGAAAATGCCTTTTCGGGCCTTGTTTGAAAGGTTGAACGGATAGGGGGTTTTCCGTCCTCCGCCACCGGTGGCCTATTGTTGAGTTTGGAGTCGGTCCCCAATGGCAACTCCCCGCCCGTCGTCCTCCTGTGCGAGTCCTATTGGCGCGCGACGGCAAGGTCAGGAAGCGCACCCTGGCCAATCTCTCCAAGTGGCCCCCGGCCCTGAAGGGCCCGGACTGGGAAGGCGTGGACGAACACGGCCGCCAGGTGCCCCGCTTCGGAGTGCGGTTCGCGGGCTGGGACAGCCGCGCCAGGAACGCCGGCGCCGTGCAGGTGTCCACCACCCGGGCGACGGCCCGAAGGACTACCTCGAAGGCTTCATCGAGGAGGTCCGGGACTACGTGGCGTGCAATCTCGATCGACGGCCATGTCAGCCCCGGCGCGCCGGAATCCGGGTCTCGTTCAACGAAGGCACGGTCCTGGCTGGCAGCGGCGGTTCGGGCCTGTTCTGGGCGGATCGCCTGATCGGGGTGGCCTCGTCGACCGACCTCTGCACGGAAGCCTGGTACGGGAACTTCTCGGAGTTCTTCCCCCGGGTGCGGCGCTGGCTGGCGGGACCGGAGCGGCAGAACAGGCAGGACGGCCACGGTCGCGGACAGGTGTTGGTTCACGTCGACGGCCAGGGCGAGACTACCGGGGAGCTGCAGGTTCCGGTAAGGGAAGGGGATGGTAGCACCTACGCGCTGTCCATCGAGCCGCGTCCCACCGCCGAGGTGACAGTCGAGTTGCAGACCTCCGGGGACGCCGACCTGAAGGCGAGTCCGGACATGCTCCACTTCACGGCGGAGAACTGGGACCGCCCCCAGGAAGTCACGTTGTCCGCACGCGAGGACGATGACAGGGAGGACGGTTCCGCCACGGTCGCGCACCTCCTCACGAGCTCCGACCACGCCTACCAGCACGCCGGCCGGCCGCTGCGAGTCTCCGAGCGGGACAATGATCTTGAGGTCTCCGCCACAGCGCCCCTACCCACCGAGCCCGGCGAGCTGGAAGTGACCTGGGAACCGGTCGCCGGCGCGGTCTCATACATCGTGGAGTGGCGCACGTCGAGCGAGGAGTTCGAGGACTGCCATGAGCCGGACGACGCCTCGTGCCCGGCCGACCGGACGCGGGTGGTTGCGGCGGTGGACACGAACACCACGCTCAAGGACTTGGAAGGGGACACGCTGTACTTCGTGCGCGTGACGGCGAAGCTGGATCCGTCGTACGGCTACTTGCCCGCGTCTGTCTTCTCCGTCGTCACGCTGGTCCCGCAGCGCCCGTTCCTGCGGGGGTGGCGGCTGGTGGTGCCGTGGGAGAGAAGGTAGGACATGCCGCTCCGCCTGCTGCCGGGAAGCGTGTCGACGTGACAGCGCTGGGCTGGTGCGTGAAGTCGCTGGCTACACGACAGTGAGGCGAGGACGGTCGACTGGGTGGCAGAGCTGTTGACGGCGAGCCCCAGACGCGATCGGCGCCTAGCCTTGGCGCACGCGCCGGCGGCGGGCGGTTGCGTTGTTCGGTAGACGGTCCCGGAGTGTCAGTCGCCTGCCGCCGGCGCGGATGCGGCCGTAGGTATCGAAGGCCAGCCGTCGGGAGCGAAGTACACCGTCACGGGGGATGGGGCCACCAGGGACGGTGCGGGGGCCACCTCCGCCGAAGCGCGCGGGAACAGGTTGAGCCACGTGAGCACGGCGAGGAAAGCCAACGTCAAGGCTACGCCGACGGTCAGCACGTTGAACCTGGTGGTGAACTTGGTGTCGAGCGCGCGGATTTCCGCTCGTACGCTCGCGAAGTTCGAGTCGACGCGACGAACTCCTGCGCCGCCACGCCGGAACCGGCGCGTGGCGCTACTACACGCTGGCCGATACCGGCGCCGAGGAGCACGCGCTCCCGCTACCCGACGACACCTACCGTTTCCTGGGGATCGGCGATTTCGATGGCGACGGGCGCGACGATGTCCTCTTCAGGCGAAGGGACGACCGTTCATGGCTGTACTACGCGGTGCAGGCGCCGGATGCGTCGCCGCGGGTCGTGCTCCGCGAGGGGATCGGGATCACGGAGAACCCGGCGTTCGAGTTCCGTGGAGTCGCTGACCTGGACGGCGACGGCCGCGCTGACGTGTTGTTGCGGAACACGGGTACCGGGGAGTGACTCGCGTACCTGATGGATGGGACCCGCTCGGAACTCCGCCGGGGCCTCGGCGCGACGCGGAACCTCGGGTGGGGCTCGGGGACTTCAACGGGGACGGTCGGGCGGACCTGCTCCTGCGTCATGTGAACCAGGGCGCCTGGCTCTCCTACGAGATGAACGCCGGCGTGCGTGGGGTGCTGCGACGCGTCCCGCTGACCCGAAATCTTGCCTTCGGGCTCGAGGGCATCGGCGACCTGGGCGATGGCGTCGTCGGGCTCTTTTCGGGGGAGGGCAACGTCAAGGGCGGTCTCGTCGTCCGCATCGCGGATCCGACGAGCGAGACGGTTACCGGCCATCTCGATCTGACGGAAGTGACGGTCCACGAGACGAACGAGGGTCGTAACGTCATCGTGGAGTTCACGCTCCGTGAGCCGATTCCGGAACCCGGCGAAGACGAACACTACTCCTACCGGGTCTACGTGGACGTCGAGGAACCGCACTGGACGCAGTTCAACACGGAGGACCTCGACCTCTACTGGGGCGTGGAACTCCGTGCGGGTCAGTCCGGGGCGAGCGGCGGCACGCTGCTGCCGCGGCAGGAGGCCAGGCGCGTCGCTCTCCTGGCGGATACGCAGGAGCTGG
>JAPPHP010000406.1 GCA_028821035.1 Gammaproteobacteria bacterium
TGCTCGCGACGGAACTCGAACCCACGAAGGACTCCTACGCCTACTACGACGAGGTGGCCCGCGAAGAAGGCTACGAAGCCGGGACGCAGCATCGGGGCTACCTCTTCAAGGTGCACGTGGACGAGACCGAGGAACTCGCGGAAGCCGCCGGCCGCAAGTACGTGCAGGGGCCGAGCAACCCGTTCCTCGAGGGCAACCAGGGCGTGGTGCGTCCGTTCATCCAGAACCTCCCGGGCCCCACCACGCTAAACAACCTGTGGCGCACCATAACCCGCTCCGCGGCCGCGGCGGCGGGGGGACGCGCCGCGCAGCATCTGGCGGACGACAAGGCGAAGGGCGGCAAGGGCGAGGCGCCGTCCCCACCCAGGGACACCTACGTCGACCAGACCGAGAAGTACAGCATCATCTCGGGAACGCCGAAGACCGTGATCCCGCGGGTCCGGCACGTGCTCGAGACCCTGCGTCCCGGCACGATCTTCTTCTGGGACGGCGACGGCGCGATGTCCCACGAGGACAGCATGCGATCGCTCCGGCTGATGGGCGAAGAGGTGATCCCGGCGGTGCGCGAGATCGGCAAGGAACTGGACCTCAAGGGGCCCTTCGAGGTGGACCCGCGAACCAACCAGCCGGTCGAGGACGCCGCGGAGCCGGACGCCGTCCAGGCCGTCGCGGATTGACACCCGGGCCGACGTAGTCGTCGCTGGCGGCGGCCCGGCCGGCAGCACCGCCGCCACCCTGCTCGCACGCGCGGGCTTCGAGGTGGTCCTGTTCGAGCGCGAGCGTTTCCCTCGCGCGCACGTGGGCGAGTCCCTGCTGCCCGCGACGCTCGCCATCCTCGACGACATCGGCGTGCTGCCGGCGATCGCGGCGGAGGGCTTCGTCCGCAAGGCCGGCGCGACGATGTCGTGGGGCCGGGACGCGCAACCCTGGAGCTGGTACTTCGCGGAGACGAACCGGCGCTTCCCCCACTCCTACCAGGTGTGGCGGCCCCGCTTCGACCAGATCCTGCTCGAGCACAGTGCGCGCTGCGGCGTGCGCGTACGGCAGGGCGAGGCGATCCGTTCCGTGAACGAGAACGGCGTCGAACTCGCGAATGGAGCACGCGTGGAAGCCTCCATGGTGGTGGACGCCACGGGACAGAGCGCCCTGCTTGCCTGTACGCACGGCCTGCAGGAGTGGGACCCGTTCTTCCGCAACCTGGCCGTCTACGCCTATTTCGACGGCGGCCGCCATCTGGACCCGCCCGACGACGGAAACATCTTCATCGAGGCGTACGAGCACGGATGGCTGTGGAAGATCCCGCTGGCCGGCGGCGTCTCCAGCGTGGGCGCGGTGGTGGACCGCGACTTCGGCGCGGCAGGAATCCGCAAGCGCGGCCGCAAGCGCTTCTTCCGCGAACAGGTCGCCGCGGCCGCCCGGTCGAACGCCATGCTCGAGGGCGCGGAGCTGCGCGAAGGCCCGTTCGCGGTGCGAGACTGGTCGTGGTGCGCGAGCGCCATGACGGGGCCGGGTTTCGTCCTCGTGGGCGACGCCGCGTGCTTCATCGACCCGCTGTTCTCCACCGGCGTGCATCTCGCGGTGAGCGGCGCGCACCTGGCGGCGGCGTACGTTACGACGGCGCTGCGCACGCCCTCCTTCGGGAGCGCCGCGGCCGAGTCCTACGAGCGGCTATACCGGACGCAGTACCGCCACTTCCACGAACTCGCGACGCTGTTCTACGCCTCGAACCGCGCCCGGGATTCCTACTTCTGGGAGGCCCGACGGCTCACCGGCGCAACACACCGGGACCCGCGCACCGCGTTCGTGCGCGCCGTGTCCGGCCAGGCCGCGGCCGGCTACGAGCGCTCCGTCCTCGGACACGGCGTCCTCCCGGACGACTTCGCGACGGCGCTTCAGGCGGAACTCGCGTCACGGGAGTCCCGGCGCATGCGCCCCGATGGAGCGACGCGCGTGCGCACGGCCCCCGGGCTCGAAGTACGCGGGGCAGCGGTGCTTGGAGACGGGTGCTTCGAGCCCGGTTACGTGATCGCCGGGCCGGGGCGCGACGACCTGCCCGTCAGCACGCTCGTGGCGAGCCTCGCGCACCACGCACGGGACGACACGCTGGACGCCATCGCGGCGCGCATTGCGCAGGCGAACGACGCCGATGCGGAGCAGGTCCGGGAAGCCACCGTCGCCGCGGCGGAACTGTTGATCGCGGACGGGGTGCTGGAGGTTCCGGGCCAGGTCGCCTCGGGGTAGCGGTCAGGTCCCGGACAACGCGCCGGAACGCTCCGGGAAGACACAGGTTGCGCACTCCGGATCGGCGAGCGCGGCGTCTTCCTCGGTTTGGTACTGCGGGGTGGGCAAGCGGTCGGAACGGTCGTCGCCGTGGTCGCCTCCGCCCCCCGGCCGCGGACGCATCACGCCATCCTTCCAGTCGTCCGTGTCCGCCCAACGGTAGGGCAGCTCGACGATCTCGCCAGGTTGCTTCGCGTCGCGCACGGTCGCCAGCGCCGCGCGCATCACTTCGCGCTGCATTTCCACGTCGCCCGCCTTGCCGGCGGTACGGCCCAGCGGGAAGTCCAGGTACACCGCGCGCGGGGCAAAGGCCGCCTTCGTGATCGACCAGGCACTCGAACAACTGACGGTGGCGATGCCCCGCCGCTCGACTTCCCGCGCGATCAGCCCCACGGACTGATGGCAGACGGGTCAGACCGGGACCATGATCGCGACGTCGACGCAGTCCGAGACGAGGCGTTCTGCCAGCGCCGGGGCCAGGATGTCCCGAACCTTGCGAACGGAGTAGATGCCGCCCATGAACGTGTAGGCACGAACCGCCAGGGCGCCGATCTCCCCGCAATCACGCAGGTAACGCAGCGTCTCCAGCGGGAAGACCACGTTCGGATCCGCCCGCGCGTCGGTCAGGTCGTACGCGAAATGCGTGGCGCGCAGCCGCTCGACCGGCGTGTCCACGTCGATTTCGCGGTAGCTGACGTCGTCCCGATGGTGGAAGGCGATCTGCCCCTGGACGTAGATCCCCCCCGAGGCCACGAGACCGACGCGCCACTCGCGCATGGGCTTGTCGATGCGGGCAAACGCCGGAGGCTCCGTCTCCTCCACCCAGCGGTACACCGGATATCCGAGCGCCGAGTACTGCTCCCGGGTGCGCTCGATGTAGTCGACCGGGGGCTGAATCATGCGACCTGTTCTCCGCGCTCCGCCGCCGCCGTCCGGAACCCGGACCGTGGCAGCCACCACATCCATATTGCCCCAGGGAGCAGCAGAATGAGAAACGTCACGAAGGCGGGGATGTAGCTGCCGGTGAGATCGAAGATCCAGCCCGAGTACACCGACCCGACGCTGCCCGCCGTCAGGAAGAGGTTTACGAGCCCCATGACGCGACCGAACGAGGACACTCCGAAGCGCCCGGCGTAGATCAGGCCCAGGAGAGGCAATATGCCGCCCGTAGACAACCCCTGCAGGGCTGCCGCGACGGCGAGCACGGAGAACCCGGGCGCCAGGATGTAGAGGACCAGCGCCACGGCGAGGCACAGCGCCATCGCCCAGAACAGCACGCGGTGATCCACGCGGTCGCCCAGGCTCCCGAACACGAACTTGCCGACGATGTTGCTGATCGCGGTGATCGCGATCAGGGTCGCCGCGACCTCCTGTTCGAGCCCCAGGTCGAAGACGTACGCTCCCAGGCTGAACTGCACCCCACCGAACGCCGCGTTGGCCGGCACCAGCGCGACCACCGGGATCCAGAACGTGCGCGTCGAGAGCACCTCCTTCGTCGACCACTGCCGCGGCGGCGGACGGCCCTCGATCCGCTGGCCATGGCCCGGCGCCGACCTCCGCAGAACGACCAATGCCGCCGGCACGGTGAGCACGACGGTCAGCGCCGCGAGCACCGCAAGCGTGTCCTCCCAACCCACGTTGGAGATCAGGGGCGCGATCAGCAAGGGGAACGCGAAGCCACCGAGCGACGTGCCCATCGCGGAGATGCCGATGGCGACGCCGCGGCGCCTTGTGAACCACCGCGTGACCAGGGTCTGGGACGCCAACGTGCCCGCGAAGGCCATGCCGACGGGCATCAGCGTCCCGTACGCGACCATCACCTGCCAGAACGCCGTCGCGACGGACATCACGAGGAGCCCGCCAGCCAAGGACAGGCAGCCGAGGACGACCAGCAGGCGGACCGGCAAACGGTCGAGCAGGCGCCCACAGATCGGACTCACCGCCCCAAGCCCGATTTGCGCGAGGAAAATGGCGAACATCACCTGCGCCCGGTCGACGCCAAACGCGTCGAGCCAGGGGACGACAAAGAGGGCGAAGCTGTAAAAGGAGATGCCGATGGTGACCGCCTGCAAGGCCAGCGTGAGTGCCACCACGTTCCAGCCGTAGTAGTACCGGCCCTTGCGGGCGTCTGCGTCCGCCGCCTCGGACATCGTCAGGCTGTGCTCCCCGGTCGCGGAGTGAACCCCGCGCGACCGAGACTGGTCGACAGGGCATTGCGGGGCATTGCCGGGCCCCACGGACACAAGGATACAATCACCGCCTCCCCGTCCCGTTGTCGCACCACGCAGGCACCGCCATGACCGACTCTCATCCGACGCCCGACACCAAGATGATCTACCTCATCAAGCGCCGCCCGAGTGCGTCCCGCGAGGAACTTCTCGTCCACTGGTACGGCAACCACATGTCCGCGGTGATCGAGGGCCAGCACCAGCGCGCCGCCCAGGGCAAGTGGCACGCGGCGCGCTACATCGTGACGCTGTTCGACGCGGATGCCGAGGGCCGGCATCCGTGGGACGGGATGGCGCAGCTCTGGTTCGGCAAGCCCCTGCCGAAGCCGGAGACGCCGCAGGGCACGGTCCCCGCGGACACCTTCCAGGAGAAGGCCGAGCCCTACATGCCGTGGGCCACGCGGGAGTACGTCGTCATGGACGGGCAACTTCCGGTGGAACC
>JAPPHP010000372.1 GCA_028821035.1 Gammaproteobacteria bacterium
GCCCGGCTCGTTGCCCACGGTCGCGCCGATGTTGTCCACCGCCTTGCGCTCGAGTTCGTCCGCTTCGAGTATGTCGCTGGGCTGCGCGAGGCCGTCGCGCGCGAGCGGGTGTGCCCGGACCACGATCTCCTCAATCACCCCCGACTCTTCCCCGGCAACAGCTTCCTCACCGAACGCCGCTGGCGCCAGCCACGGCGCCACTGCGAGCACGGGAATCAGTTTGCGTTTCATTGCCCATCTCCGACCGAACGAACACGTGCGCGACACAGGACCGGCCGCGCGCTCTTGCATGCGTTTTGGTCAGGAGACGGGAGGGGCGCGGGGCCGGCCGACCTGGTAGGGACGGGGAGGGAGGGTGGCCGAGAACCCCGCGAAGCTGTCGGACCGTCCCCATTCGGTCGGCTGGGCATCAACCCGACCGACTTCGGAAACGTGCCCCGTTTCGGTGATCGCACAGACCGTGCAGGCGTCCTTTTCGGGTCCATCGAGGTGGACATGCGTGTCGGCGACCGTTTGCGCGACGCACAGCGCGAGCGCGGCAAACCAGGCCCATCGCGCGAAAGTGCCGGCGTCCCCAGAGCGAGAATCCGACTTGGGCGAGCGGTCCGACCGGGGGCGACCGCCACTAATGCGATGGGACACTGTCACGGAACTCAAGCGCAGGCGCCGTTGCGTTCGTCAGTGACGTTATAACATATCTTTTGCGACGGGAAAGACGCCCGACGCGGCCCCGGAATCGCAGTCCCCGAGTCGACGCCGGGCGGTCGAACGAGCGTCAGATCCGAACCGGCCCGCCTGCCTGGTCCGTCAATCCCTCGACGTCGAACGTCATCATGACCAGGTCCCGGGACCTGCCGCCGCGGTCTACCACGAAGTCCGCGAGCAGCGCTTCCGGCACGAACCCAAGCCGGCGAAACGCCGCCTGTGCCCCGTGCTGGTCCGTGGTCATCTGCGCGACGAGCTTCTGGAGCGCGAAGGTCCTCGCCATGTCGAAGACGTGTGAAACCAGCAGTCGGCCCAGCCCTTGCGTGCGCACCGCCGGCGCCACGTTGACACGAAGCTCGCCGACGTGGCGCATCCACGGCGCGGGGTTGCGATGCACGGCGGCGTAGCCCAGGAAGACGTCGTCCCGGTACGCGGCAAGCGCGGCCATGCGACCGTCGCGGATGTTGCCCACCCACGCGTCCACCACGTCGGGCTGGGTCAGGTCGACCCGCAGGAACAACAGATCCTCCTCGGGTAGCGCCTTCGCGAACCCGAGAATCGCGTCCCGATCGTCCGAAGACATCACCCGCAGCTCGACCGACGAGCCGTCGGCGAGCTGAAACGCCCGCGGGTACTGGTCGGCCAGACCGCTCGTATCAAACCCGTTGTCCGTTGCCCTTGCCAATGAACTGCCTCCCTAATCCTTACTCTGTGGTTTGCACGGCATCCTGGCGCGCTTCCTCCAGCAACTCTTCGAAAGTGCGGTCCACGCCTTCGACGATCGACTCCAGGTCAGGAAGCAGCCGCGGCTCGCATATGAACCCGAAGAACAGCTCCTTGTTGTAGCTCAGGATCGTCATGCTGAAGCCGACGTTGCCCGTCAGCACCAGGAGCCCGATGGTGTCGAGCACCTTGTGCCCGGCCAAGTACTGGGGCACCTGGACACCCGGTACGTTCGTACAGACGAAGTTGATGCCCGGGTTCGGCGGCCGCCACCCGCTGTTCACGGCCACCGGCGCGGGCATCCGGGCGGCGAGCGCGGTAGGATCGAACGGCGTACCGACAAGCTGCGTGGGCGCCATCGCCAGCGGCCAGACCCGCCCCGCCGTCTCCGATGCAAGCGTCATCGCCTGCGCCTCCTCGCGCTGCTTGATGCGCTCCATCGCGGCACGCACCACCGCGAGACGCCCACGGCCCGGCATGGGCCAGGCCGGCAGCATCGGAAACACCGCCGAGACCTGGTTGCCGAGCGTCCCGCCCTGATCCTCCGTGCGGACGTTCACGGGGCACATGATCCGCAGGTACTGTCCGTCGACGCGTTCGTCGTGCGCGCGCAGGTAACGGGCAACCGCTTCCGACACGACCGTCAGCACCACGTCGTTGATCGTTCCGCCGAGGGCGCGCCGGATCTCCCGTATCTCGCCAAACGGCTTCTTCAGGTAGCGCACCCGTCGCCGCGGACCCACCGCGCCCGCATTGAACGGAGCGGTGATCGCCGGGCGCAGCAGGAAGTTGCCGAAGAGCTCCGCGGCGCGCCCCACCAGTTCAAGCTGCTTTCCGGTGTTCGGCAACAGGCTTTGCGAACTCTCGTCGCGCAGCTTCGCGAGATTCTCCTGCAGGGCCTCGCCGAACAGATGCACGCCCGTCTGCGCCGCGGCAGGTCGCCACGGGGCGTCCGGTGGCTCGATCTCCCGGGGTGTCGGCTGGAAGTCGTAGATCACCGTGGTGAGCTCCACCCCCGACGCGCCGTCGATCATTGCATGGTGGGTCATCTGCAGGATCAGCGTGCGGTCGGGGATCCCCGTGATGACATACACGAGCCACAGGGGCCGACGACGGTCGAGCATCGGTTCGTTGAGCTTCGTCGCGGCGTCGATGCCGTCCTGCAGGGTCGCGTCCGGCGGGAGTTCGTGGTGCCGAACGTGGTAACCGAGATCGAAGTCGGGATCGTCCACCCACTTGGGATGACCCAGGTTGAGCGGGACGTGGGCAATCCTGCGCCGATAGCTCGGAATCAGATGGATGCGCTCCGCGAAGTGCTCATGTACGCGGGCGCGGCTCAGCTCCCCTTCCAGCACATAGATCGAAGAGATGTGCATCGGACCGCTGACGGATTCCGTGTACAGGAACGCGGCATCCATGGGGCTGAGTCTCATCGGTGCATTTCCTTTTCGGCTGCTTGTCGCAGGCATACGGCGGTGGTCGCGCAAGCCCATGTTTCCCGGGCAGCCGCCCGGGGCCACCCTCGTGCCACCGTCATGCCGAGCGCGCCAGCTCGTATTCCCGCACCAGCACGTCCGCCGGCACCTTCCATTCGATGGACAGCGCCCGGATCATCGGCAACGTGAGCGCCCGGCGTCGATGCAGGATCTCGGACGCGCGAGGCTGAGAGCCGAGCAACACGGCGAGGTCCCTCTGCCTGTACCCGCGCGCCTCCATGACGTGTTCGATCAGCGCGACTGGGTCCGGCGCCACGATGGGCCAACGCTCCGCCTCGTAAGCCTCTATCAGCACGGCCAGCACGTCGAGCCTGTCTCCCTCCGGCGTGTCCGCTGCCGCACCCATCAGGGCGTCCACCTCGGCCAACGAAGCGTCGTACTCCGCTTCGCTCCTGATGGGCTTCAGTGCCATGTAGGTGTCCCGGTCAGACATGGGCTGCGTCGATCTTGTCGTACTCGGAGTGCGTGCCGATGAACCTGACGAAGCCGAGGCGGCGCGGATAGTCGAAGCGGACCACCAACCGATAGCGGTTACCGCCAATGTTGAAAACCACCCGGTTGTCGCCCACCACACTCGCGTTTCCGTACATGGCCTTGACCTCCACCGGCGACGACCAGTCCGCCTTCGCCGCTATCGCGTACCACGCCTTGAGCGGTTGTTCGGCCCGGACCTCCCTATGCCAGAACGCGCGCAACGTCCGCTTGGCGATGATGCGCATGGTGCAAGCATAGGCATCCCGACACGGGATAACAAGCTCGGCCCACGCGGCGAGCGGTGCCGTCCCGACTTCACGACAGCACTTGATCCAGGTCCTCGCAGAGATCCTCCGCATCCTCCAGTCCCACGGACAGCCGAAAGACCCCGTCCCCCGCAAACTCCCGGTAGCGTGCGAGTTGCGCGCCCTCGAGATGAAACGTCGATGCCATCAGGGCGGCCGTGTCGATCCAGTAGATGAGGCTGCGGTGATGTCCCAGCGACACCGCGTAGTGGATGATCTTAAGCTCCTTCGCCATCCGCCGCGCGAGCGCCGCGCCGTCGCCGCGCACCTGGAAGGACAGCGTGCCGGAGCAGTTCGCCATCTGCCGCTTCGCCAGTTCGCGTTGTGGATGGGAGGCGAGCCCCGGGTAGTTGACGCGTCGGACCGACGAGTGGCCCTCGAGGAACCGCGCCACCGCGCAGGCGCCTTCCTCGTGCGCGCGCATCCGGATCGGCAGCGTCGCCGCGCCGCGGGCGATGAGCCATGCGTTGAAGGGGCTCAGCACGCCGCCGAAGTGCACGATGGCGTCGGTCCTGAGCGGTTCGATGCGCTCGCGGCTGCCGAGCACGGCGCCGCCGAGGGCATCGCCGTGGCCGCCGATGTACTTCGTCAGCGAGTGCACGATCAGATCCGCGCCCAGTTCCAGCGGCTTCGTGGCAACGGGGGTCGCGAAGGTCGAGTCCACCACCAGCGGGATGTCGCGGTCACCGGCGATCCTGGCCACCGCGGCGATGTCGGTCAGGCGCAGGATGGGATTCGCCGGCGTCTCGATCCATACCATCCGCGTCTCCGGCCGGATCGCGGCCTCGATCGCCGCAAGGTCGGTGGTGTCCACGACGGTCGCCTCGATCCCGTAGTCCCGCAACGTGACCCGGGCGAGCTCCGCCGTCCCGGCGTAGTTGACGTCACTCATCACCAGGTGGTCGCCGGCCTTGAGGCCCGAGAACAGCACCGCGGACGTCGCCGCCATGCCCGAGCCGAACGTGACGCAGTCCTCCGCGCCTTCGAGCGCCGCGAGCTTGTCCTCCAGCATCTTGACCGTCGGGTTGCCCCAGCGCGTATAGATGTAGGGCAGTTCGCCCTCGAACGCGTTGATCGAGAAACCGGCCGGTTCCTCCAGGGCGAACGTCGTCGACATGACGAGGTTCGGGGCGGAAGCGCCGGTCGCCGGATCGGGCGCCTCGCCGGCGTGTACCGCCAGGGTGTTCGGTCCTCTCTCGCTCATTCGGCATGGTCCTGCGTTGC
>JAPPHP010000375.1 GCA_028821035.1 Gammaproteobacteria bacterium
TCGCCGACCCCCTCGGCGACGCCTTCGCCGCCCCGACCGGCGTAGCGGATCCCTGCGCGGGGATGACCCTCGCCACCCGGGTCGACGGCGCAGCCCTCGCCTCGTACGCACCCGCCATGCTGACCGCGTGCGGGCTGGCGCTGCGGGCGTTCGACCGATGAGCCGCATCAACCTCCTGCCGTGGCGCGAGTGGGAGCGGGAGCGTCGCAACCGCGCGTTCTTCTCGAGGCTCGCCGCGAGCGCGCTCATCGGCCTGTGCGTCGCCGCGCTGGCCGGCCTGTACATCGAGCGCATGGCGGGCCGGCAGGACGGCCGCGCCGCCGCCCTGCGGGCGCAACTGGCGGAGCTGGACGGCCGCATCCTGCGGGTGGAGACCCTGAGGTCGGAGTCCGAAGGGCTCGAGGCGCGCATGGCGGTGGTGCTCCGACTGCACGACGAGCGCTCCGAGGTCGCCCGCGTGCTCCTCGAACTCGCGCGCGCGGCCCTGGCCGGCGCCCACTACGAGACGCTCTCGCGGCATGGCGACGCGATCAGCGCGAGCGGGACGGCGGCTTCCGCCGGACGCATCTCGGCCCTCATGCGCCGCCTGGCGGCCTCGGAACGGTTCGGCATGCCCACGCTGCACAGTATCCGCGAAGACCCGGACCATGCGCACTACGGCGGGCGCGCCGTGCACTTCGACCTCGGCTTTCCGGTGCTGGCGTCTTCCCACGGGGCCGAGGGGGGATAGGGTGCCTCGGGTGGCATGGCGCTTCGCCCCCGCGTCCGGCGGCGGCGTATACGCGCGGACGCGAGATGCGCTCGAGCGGCTGCGCACGATCGAGCTCGAGGATCTCGAGCCCCGCAACGCGGGCAACTGGCCGGCGCCGGCCCGGATGGCGGCCACCGCGCTGGCGTTCGCGGTGGTGCTCGCGCTCACGTGGGTCGCCTGGCTCGCACCCCGGTCCGACGCGCTGTCCGCCGGCGCGCGCGCCGAACGGCAAATGGCGGACGCGCGGCGGGACAAGGGGTTGCTGGCCGCGCCTCTCGGGGCGGAGCAGGCGCGCCGGGACGCGCTCCAGGCCGACTTCTCCGCCCTCCTGGCGACGTTGCCCACCGGCACCGAGGTACCCGGACTGCTCGAGGACATCGCCCGGGCGGCCCTCGTCCACGACCTGACGGTCGAGCGCATCGAACTCGGCGTCGAGAGCCCGTCGGAACTGTACTTCGAACTGCCGATCGAGATCGTCCTGACCGGGACCTACCACGGGATCGGCGCCTTCGCCGGGGCCGTGGCGGGGTTGCCGCGGGTCGTCACCCTGCACGATTTCGAAGTCACCCGGCCCGCGACGGGCAGGGACCTGCGGGTAACGATGCGGGCGAAGACCTACCGGCGCCGCGATCCCTCCGAGGCCGTGCCATGAGCGGAGCACGCTGGCACGGGATCCGCTGGACGGCGCCGGTGGCGGCCGTGACCATCGGCTGCTCGCCGGCGCCGGCCCCCGAGCCGGGCACAGCGACCGCGCCGTCCGGCCGGCCCCCCGCCTCGGTCCCGGCGCACCCGGCTGTCCGGCCGGCGCCGCCGTTCCGCTACGAAGCCGGGACGCTGCGAGATCCCTTCGAGCCGCCCGTTTCCGAGTGGGATCGCGGCGCCGACCACGGCCTTTCGCCGGCCCCGGACCTGCAGCGCGCACGGACGGCGCTCGAGGGATTCGAGATGGAGGAACTCCGCGTGGTGGGCATCCTGGCGGCGAGGGACGCGCGTGCCGCCCTGGTACGCGACCCCGGCGGCCATGTCCACGCGGTGCGCGTCGGCGACTACGTCGGACGGGACTTCGGGCGGGTCGAAGCGATCGAGGACACCGGATTGGTATTGCTCGAGGCCATCGCCGACGGCAGCGGCGACTGGGTGACACGCGTGCGCAACCTGCCCATGCATGCCCCGGACGCCGGTGCGCGCCAGCCCCCTGGTATGGAGCCGCGGGGCGATGCGTAGCGGCGTGCTACGGAAGGCCGCAGCAGCCATCGCGGCGACGCTCGCGCTGCTGCTCCACCCCGGCGCCGTGGCCACGGAGACGCCGGCGGCCGAGACCCGGGAACCGGTCACCCTGGACTTCCAGGACATCGAGACCCGTGCCGCCCTGCAGTTGCTCGCCGACTTCGCGGGGCGCAACCTGGTGGCCAGCGATGCCGTGTCCGGCGGTCTGACGCTGCGGCTGACCCAGGTCCCGTGGGACCAGGCACTCGACCTCATCCTGCGCACGCAGGGACTCGACAAGCGCGAGATCGGCAACGTCCTCCTGGTGGCCCCCGCCGCGGAGATCGCCGAACGGGAGCGGCTGGAACTCGAGCGCCGCCGCCAGTTCTCCGAGCTCGCGCCGCTCGCCACGGAGTTCATCCAGATCCGCTACGCGAGCGCGGCCGAACTGTTCGAGCTGCTCGGCGGCGCCGACCATCCCGCCGCCCTCTCGGACCGCGGCAGCGTCCTCGTGGACGACCGGACCAACGCCGTGATCCTGACCGACACCGCCGAGCGGATCGCCGAGATCCGGGACGTCATCGCCCACCTCGACGTACCCGTGCGGCAGGTCGTCATCGAGTCCCGGATCGTCAACGCCAACGCCAACTTCTCGACGCAGCTCGGGATCCGGTGGGGCGGGGCCGCACTCCGCGCCCGCGGCGACACCACCGTCAAGTTCGGCGGGGGTCTTGGGGCGCTGGAGGAACTGCAGCGTTCGGCCACGGAGGGCGGCGGGCTCCCCGCGTCGCCGGACCGGCTGACGGATCTCGGCGTCTCGGACAGCGGGACGACGCGGTTCGGCATCGGCGTGACCGATACCGCCGACTACCTGCTCGACGTCGAGATCTCGGCCCTGGCGAGCGAGGGCCACGCGGAAGTGATCGCACGTCCCACGCTCATCACGACGGACAAGCAGCCCGCGACGATCCAGTCCGGCGTCGAGATCCCGTACCAGGAGGCGAGCAGTTCCGGGGCGACCTCGACGTCGTTCAAGGAGGCGGTGCTGTCGCTCGCGGTGACGCCCCGTATCACGCCCGACGAGCGCATCATCATGGACCTCGCCGTGCACCAGGACTCCGTCGGCCAGCTCTACAACGGCGTGCCGAGCATCGACACCACCTCGGTCACCACGCGCGTACTGGTCCAGAACGGCGCGACGATCGTGCTCGGCGGCATGTTCCGCACCAACCGGAACCTGGAGATCGCCAAGACGCCGCTGCTCGGGGACGTGCCCCTTCTGGGACGCCTGTTCCGACGGACGCTGAAGCGCGACGACAAGCAGGAACTGCTCATCTTCATCACGCCTCGCATCGTCGGATCCGGCGTCTCCGAGGCCGTGGCCGGAGGCGGCGGACCGCCCTCTGGACCGGTTCAGCGGCGCTTGAAAACGACCGGAGGCGACGGTAGCGTGGCGGCTCCACACGCGTCGCCCGGCCCTCCACCGCCGGCGCCGAGGCTCCCATGAAGCACAACGTGTTCCTCATCGGGATGATGGCGTCGGGGAAGACGACCATCGGCCGGCACCTTGCGAACGTCCTCGGGCTCGAGTTCGTGGACGCCGACCAGGTCATCGAGCAGCGCGCCGGCGCCGACATCGCGTGGATCTTCGACCTCGAGGGAGAAGCCGGCTTCCGCGAGCGCGAAGAGAACGTGATCGACGAACTGACCCGTCGTGACGGCATCGTGCTCGCGACCGGGGGCGGCGTCGTGCTGCGGGAGGAGAACCGCACCCGGCTGCGCCAGCGGGGCGTCGTGGTCTATCTCGACACGCCGCTCAAGCGCCTGGTGGCGCGCGCGCGCAACGACCGACACCGGCCGCTGCTGAGCGACGGCGACCCGGAGCAGACGATGCGTCGAATCCTGGAGGAACGGGGCGGGCTGTACGCCGACACGGCCGACGTGGCCGTTCGGGTCAGCGGCGGGTCCCCGCGGTCGATCGCGGACCTCATCGCCGCGCAGCTGGAGTCCTCCGAGCGATTCGAGCGATCCGCGAGACCCGAGAGATAACAGCGATGGGCCAACCCGACACATTGACCGTCACCGTGGACCTGGGAGAACGGTCCTATCCCATCCGGATCGGGCGCGGGCTGCTGGGCCAGCCCGGTCTGCTCGACCCCTTCCTGGCCGGATCGCAGGCCCTCGTCGTCACCAACGAGGTCGTCGGCGAACACTACCTCGACCGCACCCTCGCGGGCCTGCCGGCGCACGTCCGGGCGGACGTCCTGGCGCTGCCGGACGGCGAAGCGTTCAAGACCCTCGCGACGTTCTCCGACGTCATCGACCGGCTGGTCGCCGGGCGTCACAACCGCGGCACCACGATCATCGCGCTCGGCGGGGGCGTGGTCGGCGACGTGGCGGGCTTCGCGGCGGCCGCTTACCAGCGCGGCGTCCCCTACATCCAGGTGCCGACGACGCTACTCGCCCTCGTGGACTCGTCCGTTGGCGGCAAGACCGCCGTCAACCATCCCGGCGGCAAGAACCTGGTCGGCGCCTTCTACCAGCCGCGCTGCGTCGTCGCGGACCTCGACACCCTCGACACGTTGCCCGATCGCGAACTGCGCGCCGGCCTCGCCGAGGTCATCAAGTACGGGGTCATCTTCGACGCGGACTTCTTCGACTGGATCGCGGCCCACCTGTCGGCGCTGCTCGCCCGGGACATGGACTCGCTCGGCCACGCGGTGGCCCGTTCCTGCGAAATCAAGGCGGAGGTCGTGCGGACGGACGAGCGCGAATCCGGCGTGCGGATGGTCCTGAACTACGGGCACACTTTCGGACACGCGCTGGAAGCGGTGACCGGCTACGCGTCGCTCCTGCACGGCGAGGCGGTGGCCATCGGCATGGTGCTCGCGGCGGAACTAGCCGCGCGTCTCGGTACCCTGCCGGCGCCGTCCGCCGCG
>JAPPHP010000220.1 GCA_028821035.1 Gammaproteobacteria bacterium
GCAACTCGTCCAGCCGGCGGTACTTCCGGATGAGCGCGTAGAAGTCCGGCTTGCCCTCGAGCCCCGCCGGCCGGAGGTCCGGGATGTCCCTCGGATCGTACAGGTGATGGAAGTCCCGGTGGGTGGTGTAGCCCGGGTGGGGCTGCAGCAGCGGCAGGAACAGGAAGAACGGATTGTCGCCGGCCTCGCGGCGGCGCAGGAAGTCGATGCCCGCCTTGACCTTCAGGGTGTCGGCGACCTCTTCCCTCTCGCAGTCCAGCGTCTCGAAGTCGAAGGCGAAGAACTCCGGATCGCCCCACTCGTGGCGGTTCTTCCGCGGCACGCCCTCGGGTTCGTAGCCGTACTCCCGGATGCACGAGAGGCTGTCCCGCGCCAGCATGTCGTTCTTGCCGTACCAGTGAATGTCGTAGCCGGCCTCGTGCAGGTACTTGAACAGGTGCGGTTCGTGGGCCCTGAGCAGGTGCCAGTTGGTGCGATGCCCGCCGCAGTGGGGGTAGAGGCCGGTCATCATGGAGACCCTCGAGGGCGAACAGTGCGAGTTCTGCACGTGGCACTGGTCGAAACGCACCCCTTCCGCCGCGAGGCGGTCGTAGTTCGGTGTGCTGATCAGGGGATGCCCGTAGCAGGCCAGGCTCTCGGCCCGCATTTCGTCCGGCTGGAAGAACACGAAATTCAACGGCGTCTGGCTGGTCATGTCTCTCGTCCCGAGTCCGGTGGACGGCGCCCGTGCCCGCGACGGAACGCGTCTCCCTTCAGACGTGCGTGGACGACTGCGCCTCACGCCGCGGGAGGTCCCGCGCCCCGTTTGCCACGGCCGGCAATATCGCGACAATGGGCGCATGCCTCCCTGGCCGGACATCGACACCGTCCTGCTCGACATGGACGGGACGCTGATCGACCTGCACTTCGACAACACCCTCTGGAATCAACACTTGCCGACGCTGTTTGCCGAGGCGCACGCCATCGGCATCGAGGACGCCCTCGAGCACCTGTACGGGCACATGCGCGACGCCCCGCCTTCCCTCGATTTCTACTCGCTCGACTACTGGGCCGCGTACACCGGCATGGACATCGACGGCCTGCACGCCGAGCTCGACCATCTCATCGTCTACCGGCCCGGAGCGTCCCCGTTCATGGCCGCGGTGCGCGCCACCGGCCGGCGGGCCGTCCTCGTGACGAACGCGCACCCGAAGAGTCTTGCCGTGAAGGACGGCAAGATCGGTCTGCGGCAGCACCTCGATGCAGACTTCTCCTCCCACGACTTCGGCGTGCCGAAGGAAGACCCCGCGTTCTGGCCGGCCCTGGCCGAACGCGAGGTGCACGATCCGGAACGCACGCTGCTGATCGACGACAACCAGGCCGTCCTGAACGCGGCGCGGGGGGCCGGCATCCGCCATTTGATGTGCGTCACGCGCCCCGACTCGCGCAAGCCGCTTCGGGCCGACCTGGGCTTTCCCGCGTTCGACCACTTCGACGAGATCGCTCCACGCTGATGGAAGGCACCCGCATCGACCGATGGCTCTGGGCGGCACGGTTCTTCCGCACGCGGTCGCAGGCGAAGACGGCGGTGGACGGTGGCCACGTGCGGCTGAACGGCGCCCGCACGAAACCGGCCAAGGAAGTGAAGGCCGGGGACACGCTCACCATCAGGCGCGGCTTCGCCGAGTACACGGTGGAGGTCACGGGGCTCGCGGAGCGGCGCGGCAACGCCGAGGCCGCCGCGCTGCTGTACGTGGAGACCCCCGAATCCGCGCAGCGGCGGGAGGCCGAAGCGGCGCGCCGCAAGATGGAGCGGGCGGGGCTCGCGACTTCCGGGATACGTCCGACGAAGCGAGATCGCCGGCAGCTCGCCGAGTTGAAGGGCGGCATTCCGGACTGACCCCGGCAGGTGCCCGGGAGGGGCGTTGCGAGCGCGTCAAGCGCCGGGTCCTTGTGTATCATTTCCCGACCCTCCCAAGAGCGGAGCCCGATGGCCGCGGATCCGACTACCACTCTCAACCGAAACACGTACTTCGATCTCGGCGCGGCGGCGCTGGCGGAGATCGCCGTGCTGCGTGGCGAAGGGCGGTTCTCGTCCTCCGGGGCCGTGGTGGTCGAGACGGGGCGGCGCACCGGCCGCTCGCCCATGGACCGGTTCCTCGTCGACGAACCCGGAACGTCCGGTTTCATCGACTGGGGGCCCGTGAACCAGCCCATCGCACCCGCCGTCTTCGATGTGCTCTGGGACCGCGTCCAGGTCCATCTCGCGGATGCCGACGACCTCTTCGTGTCGCACCTGCACGTCGGCGCGGACCCCCAGCACTATCTCCCGATGGAGGTGACCACGGAGTACGCCTGGCACGCCCTGTTCGGCCGCGCGCTCTTCATCCGCCCGGAGGACTTCAACCCCAGGGGCAAGGAAGTCTGGGAGGTCGTCAACGCGCCCGAGTTCGTCTGCGAGCCGGAGCGCGACGGGACCTCGAGCGACGCCACCGTGATGATCCACTTCGCGAAACGGCGCGTGTTGCTCGCGGGCCTGCGCTACGCCGGCGAGATGAAAAAGGCGATGTTCGGCGTGCAGAACTTCCTCCTTCCCGAGAAGGACGTGCTGCCGATGCACTGCTCGGCGAACGCCGGGGCCGACGGCTCCGTCAGCCTCTTCTTCGGCCTGTCCGGCACCGGCAAGACGACCCTCTCGGCGGACCCGGACCGGCTGCTCATCGGCGACGACGAGCACGGCTGGGGCAAGGGCAGCGTGTTCAATCTTGAGGGCGGCTGCTACGCCAAGTGCATCGACCTGACGCGGGAGAACGAACCCGTCATCTACGATGCCATCTCGTTCGGCGCCATCGTCGAGAACGTCGTCATCGACCCCGACACGCGCGAGCCGGACTACGCGGACGCTTCCCTCACGGAGAACACGCGCGCCTGCTACCCGCGGGACAACATCGCGGCCAAGGTGCCGGAGAACCGCGGCGGCGAACCGCAGCACATCGTGTTCCTGACCTGCGACGTGAGCGGCGTGCTGCCGCCGGTGTCGGTGCTCTCGAAGGAAGCGGCGGCCTACCACTTCCTCTCGGGGTACACCGCCCAGGTCGGCTCGACCGTGGTCGGTTCCACCGAAGCGTACTCCGCCACCTTCTCGACCTGCTTCGGGGCGGCGTTCTTCCCGCGTCCCGCCGGCGTCTATGCGGACCTCCTGATCAGGCGCATCGAGGAGTTCGGCTCCCGGGTCTATCTCGTCAACACCGGCTGGACGGGCGGTGGCTACGGCGTCGGCAAGCGCTTCAGCATCCCGATCACGCGGGCCATCGTGCACGCCGTCCAGACCGGCGTCCTGGACGATGCTCCCACAGTGCATCTCGACGCCCTGAACCTCGACATCCCGACGCACGTCCCGGGGGTCGACTCCGCCGTCCTGAACCCACGCAACACCTGGCGCGACGGCGCGGCGTACGACGCGGCGGCGCAGTCGCTGATCCGGAAGTTCGCAGACAACTTCAAGCAGTTCGAGGTGGACCCGGCGATCGTCGAAGCCGGTCCGCGCGCGGACTGAGCGGCCCCGGGGACCGTCCGGCCCACACCGCGATGATCGACCCCTTGAGAGGGCGCCCGGAACTGGCGCGGCTCCGGCGCGGCGTGGAGAAGGAGAGCCTGCGCGTCACGCCGACCGGCGCCCTGGCGCTGACGCCGCATCCGGCGGCGCTCGGCTCGGCGCTTACCCATCCGCACATCACGACGGACTTCAGCGAGGCCCAGCTCGAACTCATCACCGGGGTCCACGACAGCGCCGACGGGTGCATCGCGGAACTCGAGGACATCCACCGCTTCGTCTACCGGCACCTCGACGAGGAGCTGCTCTGGGCGGCCAGCATGCCCTGCATCCTCGCGGACGAGGCGGACATTCCCGTCGGGCGCTACGGCACGTCCAACGTGGGGCGGTCGAAGACCGTCTATCGCATCGGCCTCGCGCATCGCTACGGGGCGCTGATGCAGACCATCTCCGGCATCCACTACAACTTCTCCGTGCCGGACGCGCTGTGGCCCGCGGTCGCGGCCGCGCGCGGCGAATCCCTGGACGACGACACACCGACGCGCGCTTATTTCGACCTCATCCGGAACTTCCGCCGGCAGTCCTGGCTGCTGCTCTATCTGTTCGGCGCATCGCCGGCGGTGTGCAAGTCGTTCGTGCGGGGCGGTACGCACGGACTCGAGTCCTTCGACGAGGGGTCGCTCTACCTGCCAGACGCGACGACGCTGCGCATGGGGCCGCTCGGCTACCAGTCGAGCGCCCAGGCTTCGCTGCACGTTTCCTACAACAGCCTGGCGGACTACGGGACGACGATCCACGAGGCGTTGGCCAGGCCGTATCCTCCCTACGCGGCCCTGGGCCTCCAGGACGCGAGCGGCGAGTACCGCCAGCTCGGCACCGGGCTCCTGCAGATCGAGAACGAGTTCTACGGCACGATCCGGCCGAAACGCCGGACGCGCACCGGGGAACGCCCCATCGCCGCGTTGCGCGACCGTGGCGTCGAGTACGTGGAAGTGCGCTGTCTCGATCTGAACCCGTTCCTTCGCGTCGGCATCGACGCCCACGCCATGCGTTTCATGGACGTCTTCCTGCTGCATTGCCTGCTGGCCGAGAGCCCGCCGGACAGCCCGGAGGAGTCCGAACGGATGCAAGCCAACCAGAGCGCGATCGTCGAACGCGGGCGGGCCCCCGGCCTCTCCCTGCTGGACGGCGGGCGCCGGCGCGACCGGACCGAGTGGGCGACGGAGATCCTCGAGGGGTGTGCCGCGGTGGCCGGCGCCATCGACGAAGTCGCCGGTGACGACCTCGCGCGCTACGCCGTGGAACTGCAGCGGCGCAAGGTCGCCGACCCGGAACGCACGCCGTCGGCGCGCATTCTCG
>JAPPHP010000151.1 GCA_028821035.1 Gammaproteobacteria bacterium
AGGCGTTGAGCTAACCCGTACTAATTGCCCGTGAGGCTTGACCATATAACCGAGCGCGCGGCGCGCGGTCCGACTTGAGGACCGCGACGTGGCCGCCCGGGACTATGAGACGAAAGCGAGGCGCAAGCCGGACGCAGAGAAACAAGACACGTGTCGGAAGCTTCATCGAGCGAATTCAGGCCGCCTTGCTCCGGTCCTCGCCGGCGCAGGCGGCCGCACCGTTTTGCCTGACGACCATAGCGAGTCTGAACCACCTGAATCCATCTCGAACTCAGAAGTGAAGCGGCTCTGCGCCGATGGTAGTGTGGGGTTTCCCCATGTGAGAGTAGGTCATCGTCGGGCATCGGACGAAACCCCGGCCCGTTGGGTCGGGGTTTTTTTGTGCGCGCCATGGGTGGCCGCACGACACGATAGGGAGGGGACGTGACGACACTTCGACTACTACTCGTATTGCTCCTGGCTGCCTTCGGGGCATACACCCTGGCCGTGGTGGCGAACCACGGGATCGGCTTCCCGCAGGTATTCTTCGGCGATCTGGCCGCCATGGGCTGGCCTGGCCAGATCAACCTCGACTTCCTGATCTACGTCATGCTCGCCGCACTCTGGATCGCCTGGCGCCACGACTTCACGGCGGCCGGCATCGTGCTCGGGCTGTTCGCCCTGTTCGGCGCGGTGGTGCTGCTCCCGTACTTGCTCTGGGCCACGGCCAATGCGCGGGGCGACGTCCGAGTACTGCTGCTCGGCCGGCGGCGGGCGTCCGGCACGCCGGGATGACCGTTGTGGGCGGGCCACGCCAGGCGTTGCGCTAACATCGTCCGGAAGGCTTAGCCCCGGGGGTCGCAATGTCGCTCATCACGTGGTCTTGGTTGTTCCTCGTGCTCTACATCGGCGGCATGCTGGCGCTCGGCGTCATCGGCCAGCGCCGCATCGCCCATGCGGACGACTTCGCGACCGCGCGCGGGTCCTACGGGCCGCTGTTCCTGGCGCTTGCGTTCGCCGCGACGACGGCGAGCGGCGCAACGTTCCTGGGCAGCCCCGGGCTCGCGTACGAGTGGGGCCTGCCGAGCGCATGGGGCAACTTCCTGTACCCCATGGGCGTGTACTTCGGCGTGCTCATCTCGATGCGGCTGATCGCGACCGCCGGCAACCGCTTCGGCAACCGCTCGATCCCGGAGTACCTCGGTGACCGCTACGGATCCGAGGGCATACGGGTCCTCGTGTCGATCTTCTCGCTGGTGCTCTTCTTCTACCTGGCGGGCCAGCTGGTCTCGGGGCTCGTGATGTTCGAGACGATGCTGGGCCTGCCCCCGGTCTGGGCGCTGATCATCACCACGACCGTGCTGCTGTTCTACGTGGTGCTCGGGGGCGCCCACGCGGACATCCTGACCGACGGCGTGCAGGGCTTCATGATGCTCATCCTCGCCGTGGTCGTCATCTTCCTGTTCCTGTTCGGCGTCGGCATGGACGGCGGCGTGACCACCGTGATCGACCGCATGCGCGACCAGGATGCGAACCTGGTCGGGCCGCTGAACCCCGACACGCCGCTCTACCACTCGTGGTGGGCCATCATCGCCGTGCTGTTCGCGCACATCCCCCTCGGGTTGCTGCCGCACCTCGGCAACAAGCTCTGGGCGCTCAAGCAGACCTCGCAGCAGAAGACGTTCATCAAGCTCGCCTTCGCGTTCGGACTGACGCTGGGGATGATGGGCCTCGGCGGTTTCCTGGCGCGGGCGCTGTTCGGGGATGCGCTCTACGCCGACGGGAGCACGCCGAACGCCGCGCTGCCGATGGTTTTCATCGAGCTGTTCCCCACCTGGCTCGCGGCCCTGATCGGGGTCGGCATCCTCGCGGCGATCATGTCCACGGCCGACGGCCTGGTCGTGTCCTCGTCGCAGATCATCGCCAACGACCTGTACCGCCGCACGATCGCTCCACGCCTCGCAAGGGTCCCGGACGAAGCCACGCTGGATCGCCAGGTCCTGCAGATCAGCCGGGTGAGCACGGTGGTCGTGCTCCTCATCTGCATGGGGATGGCCTGGGCCCTCATCGACGTGAACATCGCGCTGATCGTGTGGATCGGCAACGGCGGCATGATGGCGGCCTTCGCGGGTCCCCTGGTCGTGGGAGCGCTGTGGCGCGGCGTGACGAGGCGGGGCGCCTATGCCGGCCTGGTCAGCGGCTTCCTGACTTTCCTCGTTCTGCACCTGCAGCTGCTCGATCCGGCCTGGTTCGGCTCCGGCGTCGCACACGACGTCGTCGCCTGGCTGCATGCCGAAGGCCCGAACCCCTTCTCCTGCGCGGCGATGGGCGAGGCGGTGTCGGTTGCCTTCACCTATGCGGTGTCCAAGGCCACGCAGCCGCTGCCCAAGAGTCACGTCGAGGAGATCTTCGGCAGCGCCTGAGTCCGGTCGCCGGCCGGCAGGGCGGAATGGAAATCGAGAGCGTCTTCGACGAACTCGCCGCGCGACGCGTGGCGACCGTCGACCCCGCGGACACCGCCTTGCTGCGGGAGCTCGCCGCGGCGGGCGTCTCGACCGATGGGAACCGGGCGTACCTGGCGGATTCCGTGGAACTGCTCTCCGCGGAGCGTATCCGCGCGCACCTCGCTCCACCCGCCACGGAATGGCTCCGTGCGCTCGAACTCGCCGCGCACATTCCCTCGACCAATACGGAGCTCGTCCGCAGGGGGTCGAGCGGAAGCATCGACGGGACCGCGCTCCTCGCGGAGGTGCAGACCGCCGGCCGGGGCCGCCGCGGCCGCTCCTGGCGCAGTCCGTTCGCCCGCAACCTCGCGCTCTCCGTCGGCATCCGGATCGACCGCGGCCTGGTCGAGGTCGGCGCGGTGAGCCTGGTGGTCGGTGTCGCGGTCGCGGACGCGCTGGCCGCGGTGGGAGTCGACGGGGTCGCGCTCAAGTGGCCGAACGACGTGCTGCTCGAGGGGCGCAAGCTGAGCGGCATCCTGACGGAACTGCCCCGGGCGGTAGCGCCGCCGGAGCTCGTGGTCGGCATCGGCATCAATGTGGGCGGTGCGGCAATCGTTGCCCGGGAAGTGGACCAGGGCGTTGCGGACGTCACTGAGCGGGTCCCCGACGTGTCGAGAAATCGCCTTGCCGGGGAGGTCATCGACTCGGTCTTCGACCGGTGCCGCCGCTTCGAACGGGAGGGGTTCGAACCGCTCCGGTCGGCGTACGATGCGTTGCACGGCTTTCACGGGGAGACGGTACGGGTCGTGGCGGGAACCGAGTCCGTCGCGGGCGTCGTCCTTGGCGTCGCCGCGGACGGCGCCCTGCGGTTGCGCACCGCGAGCGGCGAGCGGCGATTCAGCGGAGGTGAGGTATCGCTGCGGGCGTAGCAACCTCGGCGCGGATTCTCGACGTCGACATCGGCAACACCCGGACCAAGTGGCGCCTCGGAGCGACGGCCGGGTCATCGGGTGGCGTGGACACCCCGGCGTTTCCGGAGCGACCCCGCCGTGTCCGCATCGCGTGCGTCGCCGGTGACTCGCGCGCCATCGCGGAACGCTTCGAGGGCGCGTACGGAGTGCGACCCGAATTCGCGGAGGCGACGCCGGAGCTTGCCGGGGTGACCTCCGGGTACGACGAGCCCACACGGCTCGGCGTCGACCGCTGGCTCGCCCTGGTCGCCGCGTGGAACGCCGCGCGCCGGGCCGTCGTCGTGGTGGATCTCGGCACCGCGGCGACGCTGGACTTCGTCACCGCGGACGGCCGGCACCAGGGCGGCTTCATCGTGCCGGGACTCGGCCTGATGGCTGCCGCGCTGGCGCGCGATACGGCGGGGGTCCGGGTCGCCGGCGACCTGGCGCCCGACCTCGGACCGGGGCGGAACACGGCACAGGCCGTGCGGCGCGGGTCCACGGCGATGCTGCTCGACTTCATCGAGGCGTCGGTCGGACGTTTCGCGGACACTTGCGGCGACGCGCCGGAAGTGTTCCTGACCGGCGGCGACGCGGAGCTGCTGGCCGGGCGACTTTCTTTCGGGGTGCGTGTCGAGCCCGACCTCGTCCTCGACGGACTCGCGCTGGCCCTGCCATGACCCCTGGCGTGGTGTCGCGTGCGACGGCGCTGAGCTACGTCTTCTGGGTGCTGCTTGCCGCGAACGTGGGACTGGGCGCGGTGCTGCTTTTCGCCGTGCCGGAGGAGGCCTCCTCGGCGGAGTCCGGGCGCGCGGCGGCCGGTCTGGACGACTGCCGCGCCTCGCGATCGTTCGGCAACCTTCGTGAGGCCCTGTCCCACGCGGCCCGGCTCGAAGCGGCCGGCGGGCACGCGCAAGTGCGCGAAGCGGTCGCGCGGGGCCGCCCCGATCATGTGGTGTACATCGAGCCCGCCGCATCGCGGGACGCGGCCCGGAGGGTGCTGCGGGAACTCGAAGGGCAGTCGATCGCGGGACAGGTCGTGGCCGCCGGTGCGCTCGAGAACGCGGTCACCCTGGGGGTCTTCGCCGAGCGGGAATCGGCCGAGGCGCTGGCGGCGCGGGTGGCGGCGATCGGCTACCCGGTCAGGCAGATGGCGCTCGAGCGAGCGCACACGGCATACGTGGTGCTGTCCGGGACGGGCTCCCCGGCCGGGCCGGCGCCCTGCGACGTCCGGCGGGGAATGGCCGATGCGGGGGCCGCCGGCTGAAGGCCCCGAGGCGACCGGGAAGAGGGCAGGAGAACGGGCAGGAATGCCGCGATCAACGGCGGGCGGTCGCATTGCCGCCACATGCCCCTTCCACTAAAATCTCCCCCATCTTCGAGCCGGCTCGAAGTCGCGGCCGCCGTAGCTCAGTCGGTAGAGCAGCTCACTTGTAATGAGAAGGTCCAGGGTTCGATTCCTTGTGGCGGCACCAGGAGC
>JAPPHP010000285.1 GCA_028821035.1 Gammaproteobacteria bacterium
GGTCCACGCCCGTTGCGATCAACCGCTCCGCGGGAACGCTCAAGCCCTCCAGATAGCCGAGGTACTCCAGCGTCGCCTCGTAGTTGAATCCGCGCGTGCCTACCCAGACCAGAATGTTGAGTGGCGGTCGCGCCGCGCGTTCCGCGTAGTGCCGCGCCAGGCTGTACGCGTCGTTGCCCTTGCCGAAGTCCAATGCCTGGACCTCGCCACGCGCCGCCGCTCTCGTGTCCCGTTCGACGCCGTCGTTCTCGAAGATCAGTTTCTCCACCGCATAGCCGGGGCCCCCGGGCGCCGCGGAGACGAACAGCTCCGGATACCTGAACATGATCCGGGTCGTGCCCCGTCCGCCCTGGGAGAACCCCTGCAGGGCGCGCCCGGCGCGTTGCGCGACGGTCCGGTAGGTGCGGTCGATGTGGGGGATCAGTTCGCGGACGAAGACCTCCTCGCCCATGGAGTCCTCGTGGTCGTACCAGCTCACCCTGCCGCCGTTGGGCCAGACCATGATTACCGGACGTACGCTGCCGGCGGCGACGGCCGCGTGCACATGCTCCGCCAGGCCGATCGTCCGCGACTCGTCGCCGGGGCGTCCACCGTGCAGGTAGTAGATCACCGGGTAGCGGGCGCCCCCGTTCGCCGAGTCGTAGCCCGGCGGAAGGTAGATGTTGTAGCCCACCGGTACGCCCATGGACGCACTCTGGAACGTCGCGTGCGTCAATCCCGGCAGGGCCCGATCCGCGGAAGGTGGATTGACCCAACTGAACGGCCGGCCCGCACGCGCCAGGAAACGGCGAATCTCACTGGGCTCCGCGCGGCCGTCCCGGTTGGCGTCCAGCAACGAGAACATGCCCGGCATGACCTCGTCTTCCGTCAGCACGCCGTCGCCGTTGCGGTCGCTCAGGATGCCTTCGGGCAGGGCACCGGCACTCGGGTCCTCGCCGCTGGCCTCCGCGGCTGCCGCCGCGTGCATCAGCGCCGTACACGCGAGCGCGAATAGTCCACCGATGACGATGCGCCGGAGCCTCAGCATTGGCACAACCGTTCTCCGCCGAGCCCTATCCGATCGAGAACCCCTCCTCGCTGATCGGCAGCGTACGGATACGATGCCCGGTCGCCGCGAAGACCGCGTTGCACACGGCGGGGGCCAGCGGCGGCAGGGCGGGCTCGCCCAGGCCGCTCGGCGGGAAGTCGCTCGCGACGAAGTGGACGTCCACTTCCGGTGTTTCCGGCATGCGCAGCATGGGATACGCGTCGAAGTTGGACTGCTGCACGCGGCCGTTCTCGAACGTCACCGCGAGGCCCGCCATCGTGGAGAGACCGTCGATGACGGACCCCTCGAGCTGGTTCTCCGCCCCGGAGAGGTTGACGATCGGCCCCACGTCTGCCGCCACCGTCACGCGGTGGACCTTGATCTTCTTCTCGGCATCCACGCTGACGTCGGCCACCTCCGCGACGTGGCCGGCGTGGCTGAAGTAGAACGCGAGACCGAGGCCCCGGCCGGCGGGCATCGCGCGCCCCCAGCCGGCCCGCTCCGCCGCAAGCCGGACAACCCCGGCGGCACGGCCCGTATGCAGCGCCCGGGGATTCCCCGGATCCAGCCAACGCGGTTCCCCGAAGATCTCGAGCATCACCTCCAGGTGATCGCGACCGCCGGCGGTCGCCAGTTCGTGGACGAAGCTCTCGATGACGAACCCGAAGACGTTGGAGAACGGCGCCCGCCACGCCCCGCACCGGGTACGCCAGTCGAGCGCCGTCTGCTCGAGGCGCAGGTTGTCAATGAGGCCGGTGGGGAAGACGCCGGGCCTGAAGCTCCCGCCGCTGACGGGACGGCCCCGGTCGGCGAACGTGATGAAGTGATCCCGAAGTCCGGTGACGCTGCCCCCCGCGTCCAGGGATCCCTCAAGCTGGTGAAACCCGCCCGCGCGGAACAGGTCGTGCGACATGTCGTCTTCGCGCGTCCACTGCAGCTTCACCGGACCCTCGACCCGCGTCGCGATAGCGGCCGCCTCGCACATGAAGTCGTTGTAGAGCCGGCGTCCGAAACCGCCGCCGCAGCGCGTCTGGTGGACCGTCACGCGCTCTGGCGGAATGACGAGCGTGTTGGCCACGTTGTCGATGCCGCGGTGCGGCGTCTGGGTCGGCGCCCAGAGTTCGACGGCCCCGTTCGCGAACCGGGCCACGCAGTTCTGCGGTTCGAGCTGGGCGTGGCTCGCGAAATGATACGTGTAGAAGGACTCGAGGCGTTGCGCGCCCGCGGCGAGCGCGGCGTCGACATCGCCGGTTTCCACGACCCGGGTCGCACCCGCCTCGTGGCGAAGCCGCCCGGCCTGGGCCACGGCGTCGCTCCAGCTATCCTGCGCGGCGTCGGTCTCGTCCCAGTCGACCCGGAGCTGCCGCTTGGCCGAGAGCGCGGCCCAGGTGGAGTCGGCCACGATGGCGACGCCGGGCATCAGTTCCAGGGGATTGCCGTTGCCTTCCAAGGAAAACACATCATGTATTCCCGGCAACTGTCTGATTTCACTTTCATTGAAGGATTTGACGCGCCCACGCTGCGCCGGGCACTTCTGGTATACGGCGTACTTCATCCCCGGGAGCGACTGGTCGATGCCGAACAACGGCTCGCCGCGTACCAGGGCCTCGTTGTCGACGCCGGTGATGCGCGTACCCAGCAGGCGGTACTGGTCGGGAGACTTCAGCGGGAGCGTACCCGCGTCCGGCACCGGCATCGTGGCGGCCGCGTCCGCCAGCTCCGTGTAAGGGAGCCGCGTACCCGTCCGTTCGTGCAGGACATGGCTGTCGCGCGTAGCGAGTTCCGCCGGCGGCACTCCGAGGCGCACCGAGGCGGCGCCGACCAGCATGGCGCGGGCCGTGGCCCCGGCCGTACGCAGCAGGTCCCAGTTCACGCGGATCGAGTTCGAGCCGCCGGCGACCTGCGGGCCGTAGGTCGCCGCGTCGATCGGCGACTGGACGACTTCGACGTCCTCCCAGGCCGCATCGAGCTCCTCGGCAACGATCATCGGCAGCGACGTCTTGACGCCCTGGCCGATCTCCGGGTTCTTGGCGTAAAGCGTGATGCCTTCGGAGTCAATGCGCAGAAACCCGTTCGGGTGCAGGGCGCCGCCCGTCGCAGCGGCGCGCAGGCCGGTGAACGAGAGCATCAGCCCACCGCCGACGAGGCCCGTGAGCTTGAGGAACTCGCGCCGGCCGATCTTCGCGATGCGGACCGGCTCGATGCCGTTCACCGCTTCTTCGACTTCGACAGGAAGATCCGCTGCTGTGTCGAATGGGCCCTTCATGATTGGCCTCCTTCCCCGCGTTGGGCGGCTGCCGTCTTGATCGCCCGGCGAATGCGGAGATAGGTCCCGCAGCGACAGAGGTTCGGCGCCATCGCCTGGTCGATCTCGGCGTCGGTCGGCGACGGGTTCGACCGCAACAGCGCTTCGGCCGCCATGATCTGCCCGGCCTGGCAGTAGCCGCACTGGGCGACGTCGAGGTCGACCCACGCCTGCTGCACGGCGCTCAACTCGCCGCCGGGCCCGGCGAGGCCCTCCACGGTGGACACCTCGGCCTCGACCGCCGCGGCGACGGGATACGAACAGGAACGCACCGGCTCGCCATCCACCAGCACGGTACAGGCGCCGCACTGGCTGATGCCGCAGCCGAACTTGGCCCCGACCAGGCCCAATCCGTCCCGCAGAACCCACAGGAGCGGCACGCTCGGGTCGACGCCCTCGAGTTCGTGTTCCTTGCCGTTCACGTTAAGCCGCATGCTGGCGCCCCTCCTCCGACGAATGCGCTGATTGTAGCCGTGCGGGCGCGGCTTCCGTTATCGTCGCGCACCGAAACATCGCCGTGAGAGGTTTACCGTGAAGATCGCCGACCTGGAGACGTTCGTCGTCGCCACCCCGCCGCCGCACCGGGGAGGCCGCGTGTGGATATTCGTCAAGCTGACGACGGACAACGGCATCCGCGGCTACGGCGAGGTCTACCAGGTGCCCTTCCATCCCCTCACCGTCGCCCGCATGATCGAGGACTTCGGCGCGACCTATGCCGTCGGGGAAGACCCGTTTCAGATCGAACGGCTGTGGCGGCGCGCGTACTACGGCGAGGGCTACGAACGCCTGGTCGCCCACCAGCATCCCGACCACGCCGTGCTCGGCGTGCTGAGCGCGCTGGAGATGGCCTGTTGGGACATCGTCGGCAAGGCCGTCGAACAGCCGGTCTACAACCTGCTGGGCGGCAGGTATCACGACCGGCTGCGCTCCTACACGTACCTGTATCCCGACCCCGACGCCCGGCCCCGGCGTTCGCCGTTCACCGATCCGGAACAGGCGGCCATTTCCGCGGCCGCCTGCGTGGAGCAGGGTTTCACGGCCGTCAAGTTCGATCCCCTGATCGACGCCATGGGCAACGAGGACCCGCGGGAGCCGCCGCTGGACCGGCTCGACAACGCGGAGGCGGTCGTGCGCAGCGTGCGCGAGGCCGTGGGGGGCCGGTGCGACATCCTGATCGGGACCCACGGCCAGACGACCACTTCCGGAGCCGTGCGCTTTGCGCGCCGCGTCGAGCAGTTCGATCCGCTGTGGTTCGAGGAGCCGGTACCGCCGGAGAACGTCGACGAGATGGCGCGCGTGGCACGGCACACCACGATCCCGGTCGCCACCGGCGAACGGCTGGCCACCAAGTACGAGTTCCGGCTGCTGCTCGAACAGCAGGCCGCGGCGATCCTGCAGCCGGCGCTCGGGCGCGTTGGCGGCATCCTCGAGGCTAAGAAGATCGCCGGCATGGCGGAGGCCCACTACGCCCAGATCGCGCCGCACCTGTACTGCGGGCCGATCGA
>JAPPHP010000278.1 GCA_028821035.1 Gammaproteobacteria bacterium
CTCACGACCGGCAGGTGGAACACGTCGCAGAGCTGCAGCAGCCGCATGACCTTGCCGCCGCCGGCGACGTCCGTGGCCCCGCCGTGGTAACGCGGGTTGTTGGCCATCACGCCCACCGGATAACCGTGCAGCCGCCCGAGGCCCGTGATCCGCGCACGCCCGTGACGGGGCGCGATTTCGAAGAACGATCCGTTGTCCAGCACAGAGTGGATCAGCGTGTAGATGTCGTAGATCTTGCGACGGTCCCGCGGCATCAGGTCGATCAGCGCCTCGTCGCGCCGCTCCGGGTCGTCGTCGGTCGGCCCGCGCGGGGGCAATTCCCAGACGTTCGACGGCAGGTAGCCGAGGAAGGTCCGGATCATCTCGAATGCCTCCTCCTCGGTGTTCGCCAGGTTGTCGACGCTGCCGCTGACGCGCGTGTGGATGTGCGCGCCGCCGAGGTCCTCCTTCGAGATGTCGTAGCCGAGGGCGGCCTTCACCACCGGCGGCCCGCCGGGGAAGAGCTGGCTCGTGTCCTTCACCATCACGTTGAAGTGCGCGAGACAGGCATGGATCGCGGGCCCCCCGGCGACCGACCCCAGGATCGCCGCGACGACCGGGACCTTGGAAAGCATGTCGACATCGATCAGCCACCAGGAACTGCCGTCCGGCAGGTAGGTGCGGCCGATCTGCTCGAAGTGCCGGACGCTGCCCCCGGCGGCATCGAGCAGGCGAACGAGCGGGACCTTCCACTCCCGTGCCCGTTCGTTCGGCGCAAGCTCGGAGCCCATGCCGCCCCCGCCGCCGCCGGAACCGCCACGAATGGTGAAATCCCCGGCGGTCAGCACGATCTTTCGTCCGTCGATGCGGGCCGTGCCTTCGACCACGGGACGCGGAAGGAAGGACTTGAGTTCGTTGCCCTCGTAGGTCCCCTCGCCAGCCAGCGAGTAGAACTCCCGGAACGATCCGTCGTCCACGAAGCCCGCGATACGCTCCCGCGCCGTCAGCTTGCCGTGCCGGTGCTGGCGTTCGACGCCTTCCGGACCGCCCATCCGCTCGCGCAGCCGCCTGCGCCGTTCGATTTCGGCCACTTCCGCGCGCCAGCCGCGTTCTTCCATCTCGTCGTGCCCTCTGGTCCGAACCGCCGGTCGGCAATGGTCACTTAGGCGCACCCGCCGCCGCAAGGAGAGGCCAGAAAGGAGCGGCTACAATGCGCGCCGCGCAGACCGCGCTCCCAGGGCCCGCCCGAACATGCAGTAGCAGGGAGGTCAACGATGCCAAACCGCACACCCACGCTGGCGACAGTCTTGCTGCTCGCCGTACCCGGCGCAGAGGTCCTCGCACAGGAGGAAACCGACAGTTCGGCGCCGATCGAGGAAATCGTCGTCATCGGCTCCCGGTTCGCGACGGCGCGGTCCGCCTCGGACGCCGCGGCCCCCGTGGACGTGCTCTCCTCCGAAGACATCGGCCGCGTCGGCAACCATGCGGACCTGACGGACAGCCTGCGGGCGCTCGCGCCGTCCTACAACGCTCCGATGGCGTCGGGAGACGGCGACACCTTCGTGCGCTCCACCTCGTTGCGGGGGCTCGCGCCCGACCAGACCCTGGTGATGATCAACGGCAAGCGGCGCCACCGCGCAGCCCTGATCGCCGAGTTCGTCCCCGCCGCCGGGAAGGGCGCCCACGGCCCCAACATCGGCCTGATCCCGGCGATCGCCGTCGAGCGCGTGGAGATCCTGCGCGACGGCGCCGTCGCCCAGTACGGCGCCGACGCCATCGCGGGGGTCATCAACCTGCGCATGAAGGACGCCGCGGAAGGGGGAGAGTTCCGCGTCGACTACGGCCGGTTCTTCGAGGGCGAGGAGAGCATGAAGGTGGCCGGCAACGTCGGACTGCCACTCGGCTACGACGGCTTTCTCAACATGAGCCTCGAGTTCGTCGACAACGAGGGCCTGTCGCGTGGCCGACAACGGCCAAACGCGCAGGCACTGATCGACGCCGGCGTGCAGGGCGTCGGGGTCGACGCTCCCTTCGACGACGCTCCCTTCGTGCAGACCTGGGGGCGGCCGCAGGCCGAGGACTACCGCTTCTTCCTGAACGGAGGCGTGCCCCTGTCCGACACCGCGGACGCGTACTTCCACGCCAACTACGCCTCCACCGAGGGCCGGTACCGCTTCTTCTACCGGTCCGGCGACAACCCCGCCACGGAAGCGAACGAGGCGCACAGCACGATCCGGGCGCTCGGCATCGAGGACCGGCTACCGCAGGGGTTCACGCCTTTCTTCGACGGGGACCACCGGGACTACAGCGTCGTCACCGGTATCCGCGGCGACGCGGGCGAGCTCGGCTACGACGTGAGCGTCGGCCACGGCGAGGACACGCTCGACTTCTTCCTGAACAACACCGTCAATCCGGATGTCGGCCTGGGGTCCGATGGCCTGCCCGCGCAGATGGACTTCGACGTGGGCGCCCTGCGGCAGGAGGAGCTCAACCTCAACGCGGACTTCACGCGGCGCCTCAGCGACAGCGTGCAGTTCGCCTTCGGGGCGGAGTGGCGGAGGGAGACCTTCTCCGTGATCGCGGGGGAGGCCAACTCGTACCTCGGCGCCGGGTCCAGCGGTTTCAAGGGCCTCGAACCAATCAACGCCGGCACGTTCTCGCGTCACAACAGCGCGCTGTACGGCGAGTTCGAACAGGAAGTCGGAACGCGCGGCCTCCTGCAGTACGCGTTGCGCTACGAAGACTTCTCGGACTTCGGCGACACGTGGAACGGCAAGCTCGCGGGTCGCGTGGACCTCTCCGACTGGTTCACGGTGCGCGCGTCCGTCAACACGGGCTTCCACGCCCCGACCCCGGGACAGTCCAACCTGCAGAAGATCACCACCACCTTCGACAACGACACGGGCCTCCAGGTCGAGTCGGGCACCGTGCCGCCGGACCATCCCTCCGCCCTCGCCGCCGGCGGCGCGCCCCTCGAGGAGGAGCAGTCCGTCGACTACAGCATCGGCTTCTGGACCGCGGTAGGCCCGGTCGAACTTACCGCCGACCTGTACACCATCGACATCGACGGCCGCATCTACAAGACCCAGAACCTGCCCTTCTTCGACGCCGCGGGCGTCGCCCGGAACGTCCAGTTCTTCACCAACGCGCTGAATCTCGACGTGACGGGCGTCGATGTCGTGGCGACGATGCACTTCGACTGGGGGGACTCAGGCGTGCGTACCGACCTGAGCTTCGCCTACAACCACAACGAGGTGGAGGTCGCCAGCCAGTCCCGCGTGAACGGCATCCTCCCGGTCAGCGCCGCCGACGTGGAGGACATCGAGAAGAGCTATCCGGAAGACCGGTGGAGCGTCACGGCGAGCACGCTGCTGACCCCCCGCCTCGACCTCATGGTGCGCGCCAACTACTACGGCGAGCACTACGACGAGCGCGGGCGGATCCGGGGGGTTGACGGCAACGCGCCGACCAAGCTGCTCGGGTCAACCGTCTTCGTCGACCTCGAACTCCGCTTCGACGCGGGCGACAACACGCGTCTTGCGCTCGGCGGCACGAACGTGTTCGACGAGTACCCCGACGTGATCGGCCCGCCATACGCGAACCGGCTCAACGTCGGCCTGCCGTACGCGCGGCGCACCGCAGCCAACTTCGAGGGCGGCTCCTGGTATCTGAGGGCGTCCTACCACTGGTGACCAGCCGCCGGCAGGCGGGGTCCGAGGAGGAAGATGGAGTCGGGATTCGCGGCGCCCGGCGCCGCGCCAATCCCTGGCTGGAAGCCTGACGCGCGGCTTAGCGCCGCATGCGGTCGCCTCGCGGCCGCGCCTGGTTGACCGTGATCATGCGTCCCTGGAGTTGCGTCGAATTCAACTCCTTGATCGCGCGGTCCGCCTCGCCGTTGTTCGGCATCTCGACGAAGCCGAACCCCTTCGAACGCCCGGTCTCCCGGTCCATGATGACCGTGGCGTCCTGCACATGGCCGTATTCGCCAAACAGCTCCGACAGGTCCTCGGAGGTGATGCCGTATGGCATGTTGCCGATGTAGATCCTCAAGTGCTTCGTCTCCCGTCCAAGTCCAACTCCGCCACCTCATCGACGCCCACGGCACTGGTCCAAACCCAAGACGCGCACGCACCCTGAAACCTGCGATGACGCAGGCATTCGTTGCGGAGCGAGCACGTATCTATGGATCAGGAGCCCGAGGAGGCCAACGGCGGCTGGAGTCAATCCGGTGCATACTAGCAGCGATGGTGTCGGGCGGCCAGCAATAGTTCATGACCATTTCCTGGCGGTCCGGCGCCTCTCCGTGAGCGAGCCCGCCGCGGACACCACCCCCCGGCGCGAGTTCTCTCCGCGTTACCGCGCCTACGTCCTCTTCGTGCTGATGGGCGTGAACCTCTTCAACTTCGGGGACCGGGCCATCCTCGGGGTCCTCATCCAGCCCATCAAGGAGGAACTCGGGGCCAGCGACACCGAGATGGGCATCCTGACCGGCCTCGCGTTCGCGATCTTCTATGCCATCTGCGGATTTCCGATCGCCCGCCTGGCGGACCGGGGCCTGCGGGTGCGCGTCATCGCCTGGGCGATGGCGATCTGGAGCCTCATGACCGCGGTGTCGGGGCTGGCCGGCGCCTACTGGCACCTGCTGCTCGCCCGCATCGGCGTCGGCATCGGCGAAGCCGGGGGCAGTCCGCCGTCCCAGGCGCTGCTCGCCGACTACTTCCCCATCGAGCAGCGCGCGCGGGCCATCGCCGTGTTCGTCGCCGGCGCCCACATCGGCATCTTCCTCGGGACGCTGCTCGCCGGCTACATCGGGCACGAGTACGGCTGGCGCACGGCGTTCATCGTGC
>JAPPHP010000010.1 GCA_028821035.1 Gammaproteobacteria bacterium
CTCTCGCCCTGGATCTTGATGTTGAAGAGTCCGCCCTGGGAACTGTCGAAGTCCACGATCCGCGCGAACGTGCCAATGTTGAAGATGTCCGGGTGGCCCGCGTCGTTGCCCGCCCAGGTGTCGCGGCCCTCCCGGATCAGCACCACCCCGAAACCGGAGTCCTCGCGCATGCAGCGGCTCACCATGTCCACGTAGCGGGGCTCGAAGATCCGCAGCGACATGCTTCCGCCCAGGAACAGCACCTGGCCGAGGGGAAAGAGCGGGATTTCCCGTGTACCCTCCATGTCCCGAACGATAACACGGCGCCGGCGAGCCGCCGGGCTCCCGGCAGGGTCGGAACGGGCCGCGCAGGCCACGCCGCGCAGGCCGCGGCACACCACGGGAACCGCCTCCGGTCGAGCACAAGAAGCCATGGATATCCTGCAAGTCGTGGTGCTCGCCGTCGTCCAGGGGCTGACCGAGTTCCTGCCGATCTCGAGTTCCGCCCACCTGGTCCTGGTCTCCTACTTCGCGGGGTGGTCGGACCAGGGGCTCGCGTTCGACACGGCTGTCCACCTCGGCTCGCTGGTCGCGGTCTTGGTCTACTTCCGCCGCGAACTTGCCGGCATCGCCGGCAGCACCATGCACCTCAGGCGCGACGCATCGACGGCCCTCCTGGGGAAGCTGGCGGTCGCCACCGTGCCAGTGGTCGTCGCGGGAGCGGTAGGGAAGCCGTGGATCGAGACCGTACTGCGCTCGACCGACGTCATCGCGACCGCGACCATCGCCTTCGCGCTGGCGCTCTGGTGGGCCGACCGGCGCCGCGGCGCCGAACGCGACGAACATGACCTGACGTTTTCCCAGGCGGCGCTGATCGGCGTTGCGCAGGCCATGGCACTCGTCCCCGGAACGTCACGCGCGGGCATCACGATTACGGCCGCGCTGCTCCTGGGCCTGTCCCGTCAGGGCGCCGCCCGCTTCTCGTTCCTGCTCGCGATACCGGCGATCGCCGGCGCGGCGCTACTCTCAGCCGCCGACGCCGCAACGGGCGGGGACACCCCGCCGTGGGACGACCTCGCCCTGGGTTTCGCGCTGTCGGGGCTGTGCGCGTACGGATGCATCGCGGCGTTCATCCGCCTCCTGCATCGCACGGGCATGACGCCTTACGTGCTCTACCGGATCGCGCTGGGGGCGTTGCTGCTGCTTCTGCTCTGAGCGCACCGGAGCCGGCCATGTCAGTCGCGGAACACCCCCAGGACCGCGAGCAGGCTCTCCTCCACCTGCATCATCTCCGCGGCCGTCAACTCGGTGAGCGGACCGTCGCCGATCCGGTCCCGATCGACGGTTCGAGGCTGCTCCACCACCACCTGCGAGTCCGTCCGCAGGCGACCTCTGGCGCCGACGGTCACTCGCAGCGGGTGCACCTCGGGCCGTACTTCGCTGGTCATCGGTAGCACGACTACCGTGCGGGCCTGCGCTTCGGTCAACCAGTCCCCCTGCACTATCAACACGGGACCCAACACGGGACGAACCTTGCCCATCTCCTGGCCGCGGTTGGGGTTCAGGTTGGCGACCCAGACCTCTCCCCGGCGCAGCCGGTCCCTGCCCGTCGTCAAATGCCGCTCATCCTCTCCGGCCCTCGTCCGGCGACGCACCTTCAAGGGCCTCGTTATCCAGGGGCAGCGCCTCGGCCGCCAAGGCGGCCGCCTCTTCGGGGTCCAGGGCCCGGGCCGCCCGAGTCAACTCGGCCAGCAGACGCTCCCTTCGTCGCCGCGACACGTACTCCTCCAGTGCTTCCCTGGCCAACAGCGACTTCGGGACGTCACTGATACGCGACTCTTCGGTCAGGCGCGCATCGAGGTCGCTGGACAGGCGCAAGCTCAACGTAGCCATGTTCAACCTACGAATCGTATGACGTGCATCGCTACGAACTGTACCACGATCGATGCATCACGGCGTTGCGTCTCGCCACAGCGACGTTGTCGCCACAGGCCCCCGGCAACAGACGGCGCCGGCAATAGACGGCACTGGGAACCTGGCTAGAACGGGATGTCGTCGTCGAATCCGTCGTCGAGGTCGGCGCTCCGCTCGGAGCGGCCTCCGCCGCCGAACCCGCCGGAACCCTGCTGCGCGGGCATGCCAGTCTCCCGCGGCCCCGCCTCGCGCGGCGGGGACTGGTCGTAGCCTCCGCCCCCGGTTTGTGCGCCGCGGCTGTCGAGCATCTGCATGTCGCGCGCGATGACCTCGGTCCGGTAGCGCTTCTGTCCGTCCTGGCCTTCCCACGAGCGCGTCTGCAGCCGGCCCTCGATGTAGACCTTGGAGCCCTTGCGCAGGTATTCCCCCGCGATCTCGGCGAGTCGCCGAAAGCAGACGATGTCGTGCCACTCCGTCTGCTCGTGACGCTCGTTCGTGTTGCGGTCCGTCCAGGACTCGCTGGTCGCCACGCTGAACGTCGTCACGGGCCGCTGATCCTGCGAGTAACGGGTCTCGGGATCGCGTCCAAGATTGCCGATAAGAATGACCTTGTTGATCCCCCGCGCCATGCCTGACCGCCCCTTTTTGCGTGTGCCGACCCTGCCGGCCACTATAGCCGAACGCACCGGGGCCGCCTACCGAATTCCGCCCGATCCGCGTACCGAAATCGTCTCGGGATCGTGTCCGCCATTACCCCCACGACGCGGTTGCCACGCCGCTGACGAGGGCGTATTTTGACGCGTTTTAGCGCCGGTCCCGGACGCTCGGAATGCAAAGCTCGATGACGTCGATCGCGGTGCGCGGCGCGCGCACCCACAACCTCAAGAACATCGACCTCGACATTCCCCGCGACCGGCTCGTCGTCATCACGGGCCTGTCCGGGTCCGGCAAGTCCTCCCTCGCCTTCGACACGCTGTACGCCGAAGGCCAGCGGCGGTACGTCGAGTCCCTGTCCGCCTACGCCCGCCAGTTCCTCTCGATGATGGAGAAGCCCGACATCGACCACATCGAGGGTCTGTCGCCGGCGATCTCCATCGAACAGAAGTCCACGTCGCACAACCCGCGCTCCACCGGCGGCACGATCACCGAGATCTACGACTACCTGCGCCTGCTGTTCGCCCGGGTCGGTGAACCGCGCTGTCCCACGCACGGGGCGACGCTCGACGCGCAGACCGTGAGCCAGATGGTGGACCAGGTCCTGGCGTTGCCCGAGGGCAGCCGCATCATGCTGCTGGCGCCGGTCATCACGGACCGCAAGGGCGAGCACCTGCACATCTTCCACGAGCTGACCGCGAACGGCTTCATCCGCGCGCGGGTCGACGGCATCGTGACGGACCTCGACCACCCTCCGCAGCTCGACAAGAACAAGAAGCACACCATCGAGGCCGTGGTCGACCGCCTGCGCGTGCGGCCGGACATGCAGCAACGCCTGGCCGAGTCGTTCGAGACGGCCCTGGAACTGGCCGAGGGCGTCGCGATGGTGAGTTACATCGAGGGCGAGGCGGAGGACCTGGTTTTCTCCTCGCGGTTCGCGTGCCCGCAGTGCGGCTACAGCATCAGCGAACTCGAGCCGCGGCTGTTCTCGTTCAACAACCCCGTCGGGGCCTGCAAGGAGTGCGACGGCCTCGGCGTCAAGCAGTACTTCGACCCCGACCTCGTCGTCTCCGACCCGGGTGCGAGCGTCGCCGACGGCGCGATTCGCGGCTGGGACCGCCGCAACGTCTACTACTTCCACCTGCTGAAGTCCCTCGCGCGCCATTACGAGTTCGAGGTGGACACGCCGTTCCGGAAGCTCCGCAAGCGGCAGAAGGACGCCATCCTGTTCGGCTCGGGCCGCGACCGCGTCGACTTCAGCTACGTCAACGACCGCGGCGACAAGGTGCACCGGCGGCACACGTTCGAAGGGGTCATCCCCAACATGGAGCGCCGCTTCCACGAAACGGAGTCGGCGGCGGTGCGGGAGAGCCTGCAGAAGTACCTCACGGTCCGTGCGTGTCCCGCGTGCGGCGGAGCCCGCCTCTGCGAGGAAGCCCGCCACGTGTACATCGACGGCAGGACCGCGCCCCAGATCACCTCGGGTTCCGTCGAGGACACCCTGGAGTACTTCTCGCAACTCGCACTCGAGGGCGCGCGCGGCGCCATCGCCGAGAAGATCGTCAAGGAGATCCGAGCCCGGTTGCGGTTCCTCGTGGACGTCGGCCTCAACTACCTCACCCTCGACCGCAGCGCCGAGACGCTGTCGGGTGGCGAAGCGCAGCGCATCCGTCTCGCGAGCCAGATCGGCGCCGGTCTCGTGGGCGTCATGTACATCCTGGACGAGCCGTCGATCGGCCTGCACCAGCGCGACAACGCCCGCCTGCTGCGGACGCTCACCCACCTGCGCGACCTCGGCAACACCGTGCTCGTCGTCGAGCACGACGAGGAGGCCATCCGCACCGCGGACCACATCGTCGACATCGGTCCGGGCGCGGGGCTGCACGGCGGCGAGATCGTCGTCGCCGGCACCCTGGACAGCATCGAGGGGTGCGAGCAATCGCTTACCGGCCAGTACCTCTCCGGCCGGCGCCGCATCGCCGTGCCGGGGCGCCGCAAGCACGCCGACCCGGACCGGATCGTCCACCTGGTCGAAGCCACCGGCAACAACCTGCGCAAGGTGACCCTGGGCATCCCCACCGGCCTGTTCACCTGCGTCACGGGCGTGTCCGGCTCCGGCAAGTCGACCCTCATCAACCACACCCTGTATCCCATCGCCGCGCGGCGCCTGAACAACGCGAGCACGCTCATCCCGAAGCCGTTCGGGGAGATCGTCGGGCTCGAGCACCTCGACAAGGTGGTGGACATCGACCAGAGCCCCATCGGCAGGACGCCGCGGT
>JAPPHP010000113.1 GCA_028821035.1 Gammaproteobacteria bacterium
CGCGTTCCGCGTCGTTGACAAGCGGCGCGCGGAGGCGCACAATTTCGCGCCTTTTGCGTAGGGTTCCCGGAGGGGTTCCCGAGTGGCCAAAGGGACCAGACTGTAAATCTGATGGCTCAGCCTTCGTAGGTTCGAATCCTACCCCCTCCACCACCCGCAGGGTCGGCCGCCGGATCGGCGCACCGTCGGCGGGACGGACGGGTGTCCGCGGGTATAGTTCAGTGGTAGAACCTCAGCCTTCCAAGCTGATGGCGCGGGTTCACATAGCTCAGTCGGCAGAGCGCGTCCTTGGTAAGGACGAGGTCATCGGTTCGAACCCGATTGTGAGCACCATTGTGAGCGTCGGTCGGACCGTCGGTCTGGGCGCAGAGAGAGGCGTTGACGCGGAAAGCGCGCGGCGCGGCAAGGGTCATTCACTTCAGACGCTAGCTACACCGATTTAAGGAGAGGCAACAGGTGGCCAAGGAGAAATTCGAGCGAACGAAGCCGCACGTGAACGTCGGCACCATCGGTCACGTGGACCATGGCAAGACGACGTTGACGGCAGCGTTGACGAAGGTGTGTGCGGCGGCCCGGGGCGGCGAGATCCGGGAGTTCGACCAGATCGACAACGCGCCGGAGGAGCGCGAGCGCGGCATCACGATCGCGACGGCCCACGTGGAGTACGAGTCCGATTCGCGGCATTACGCGCACGTGGACTGCCCGGGTCACGCGGACTACGTCAAGAACATGATCACCGGCGCGGCGCAGATGGACGGCGCGATCCTGGTGGTGTCCGCGGCGGACGGCCCGATGCCGCAGACGCGGGAGCACATCCTGCTGTCGCGGCAGGTGGGCGTGCCGCGGATCGTCGTGTACATGAACAAGTCGGACATGGTGGACGACGAGGAACTCCTCGAACTCGTGGAGATGGAGGTCCGGGAACTGCTCGACGACCACGGCTTTCCGGGCGACGACACGCCGGTGATCACGGGCAGCGCCCTCAAGGCGCTCGAAGGCGAGGATTCGGAGCAGGGCACCGGCAGCATCGAACGGCTGCTCGAGGCCCTCGACGAGTACATCCCGCAGCCCGAGCGGGACATCGACCAGCCGTTCCTGATGCCGATCGAGGACGTGTTCTCGATTTCCGGACGAGGCACCGTGGTGACCGGTCGCGTGGACCGGGGCGTCATCCGTGTCGGGGAGGAAGTCGAGATCGTCGGCATCCGCGAGACGGACAAGACCGTGTGTACGGGCGTCGAGATGTTCCGCAAGCTGCTCGACGAGGGCCGCGCGGGCGAGAACATCGGCGTCCTGCTGCGCGGCACGAAGCGGGACGGCGTCGAGCGCGGCCAGGTGCTGTCGGCGCCCGGCGCGATCACGCCGCACACGCGGTTCGAGGCGGAGGTGTACGTGCTCAGCAAGGACGAGGGCGGCCGGCACACGCCGTTCTTCCAGGGATACCGTCCGCAGTTCTATTTCCGCACGACCGACGTGACGGGCTCGGTGGAGCTCCCGGACGGTGTGGAGATGGTGATGCCGGGCGATAACGTCAACATGGACGTGACGCTGATCAGTCCGATCGCGATGGACGAGGGACTGCGTTTCGCGATCCGCGAAGGTGGCCGCACCGTGGGTGCGGGCGTCGTCACCAGTATCAGCGAGTAGCCGAGGGACTTCCGGGGCGGACTCGCATTTGGAGCAAGCGCACAGGCCAGTAGCTCAATTGGCAGAGCAGTGGTCTCCAAAACCACAGGTTGGGGGTTCGATTCCCTCCTGGCCTGCCAGTATCGGTTCGGGGTGCGGTGCGGCCGCCGCCTCCGGACGACATGGGTTGGCCCGGACCTGGCCCGGAGCGGGCCCGCATCGGCAGGACAACGGCAACGGGAACTTGGCGACGGGAACACACCTTGAACACGCGTGTGGACACCAAGACCGGTAGGCGCGCCCAGGCGGCCCCTGCGGAGCGTGCCGCGCCGAGCCGCATACTCGATCACCTGAAGTGGGCGGTCGTCGCGGCGCTGGTGGCCGGCGGCGTCATCGGGAACTGGTATTTCCAGGAACAGTCGCTGCTGGCCCGGGTGCTCGTGCTGCTCGCCCTGGCCGGGGTGGCCGGGTTCGTCGCCCTGCAGACGGAGCGCGGACAGGCGCTCTGGGACCTGGCCAGGGAGGCGCGCCGCGAGATACGGCGCGTGGTCTGGCCGACGCGACAGGTCACGACGCAGACGACGTTCATCGTCGTGGCGCTGGTGCTGGTGTTTGCGCTGATCCTTTGGGGACTCGACTCGCTGCTGAGCTGGCTGGTGTCGTCCGTCATCGGATGACGCGGCAGCCGGTGGCGCGCCCGGGGCCCATCGCCGGGGCCGGGCGCGGGTGAGCGGCCCGGGGTGAGCGGCTCGGGGTGAGCGGAAAGAGACACGGAGAGAAGCGAGCAAATGGACGACGCGGTGGAGACGACGCAGGAGGCGGGCAGCAAGCGCTGGTACGTGGTGCACGCCTACTCGGGCTTCGAGAAGAACGTCGCCCGCGCGCTGCGCGAGCGCATCGACCTGTCCGACCACGGCGAGTGCTTCGGCGACGTGCTCGTGCCGACCGAGGAAGTCGTCGAGATGCGGGCCGGGCAGAAGCGGCGCAGCGAGCGGAAGTTCTTCCCGGGTTACGTGCTCGTGCAGATGGACCTCAACGACGACACCTGGCACCTGGTGAAGCAGACGCCGCGCGTCATGGGGTTCATCGGCGGCAAGGCGGACCGGCCGGCGCCCCTGTCCGCCGCGGAAGCCAACGCCATCCTGGACCGGGTGCGTTCCGGCAGCGAGAAGGCGACGCCGAAGACGCTGTTCGAACCGGGAGAACTGGTACGGGTCGTGGACGGCCCCTTCAACGACTTCAGCGGCGTCGTGGAAGAGGTCAACTACGAGAAGAGCCGCCTCAACGTGGCGGTCACCATCTTCGGGAGATCGACCCCGGTCGAACTCGACTTCTCCCAGGTGGAGAAGGGCTGAGCAGCGCGGGAAGACAGCGCCGGAAGAAACAGCGCGGCAAGAACAGGAAGAACCGTGGCCAAGAAAGTCGAAGCGTACGTCAAGCTCCAGGTCCCCGCGGGCCAGGCCAACCCCAGCCCGCCGGTCGGGCCGGCGCTCGGCCAGCACGGCGTCAACATCATGGACTTCTGCAAGGCGTTCAACGCGCAGACGCAGAGCGACGAGCCGGGCATCCCCATCCCGGTGGTGATTACCGTCTACGCGGACCGCACGTTCTCCTTCATCACCAAGACGCCCCCGGCGTCGGTGCTGCTGCGCAAGGCGGCGGCGGTGGAGAAGGGCAGCGCGACGCCGAACACCGAGAAGGTCGGCAACCGCGTCACCCGGGCGCAGCTCGAGGAGATCGCGCGGATCAAGGACCCGGACCTGACCGCCGCCGACATGGACGCGGCGGTCCGGACCATCGCCGGCAGCGCTCGAAGCGCGGGCATCGAAGTGGAGATAGAAGCGGGCATAGAAGCGGGGATAGAAGCGGGGATAGAAGCGGGGACAGAAGTGGGAGTAGAGCCAGTCGGCGATCCCTCGCAACCCGCGCAGCCTTCGCAGCAGGAAGGAGGAGCAGCCTGATGGCCGCCAACAGCAAGCGCATGCGCGCGATCGCGGAGAAGGTCGACCGGGAGCGCGCCTACCCGGTCGAGGAAGCGGTGGGCCTCCTCGCGGAAGTGTCGAAGACGAAGTTCGCGGAATCCGTGGACGTGTCCGTCAACCTCGGCGTGGACCCGCGCAAGTCGGACCAGGTGGTGCGCGGCGCGACCACGCTGCCGCACGGCTCCGGCAAGGAGGTGCGCGTGGCGGTGTTCACCCAGGGTGCGAACGCGGAGAAGGCCACGAACGCCGGTGCGGACGTCGTCGGCTTCGAGGATCTCGCCGAGCAGGTCAAGGCCGGTGAACTGAACTTCGATGTGGTCATCGCCACACCGGACGCGATGCGCGTGGTCGGCCCGCTCGGACGCATTCTCGGTCCGAGGGGCATGATGCCGAATCCCAAGACCGGGACGGTCACGCCCGACGTGGAGGCCGCCGTGCGCAACGCCAAGGCCGGCCAGGTGCAGTTTCGGGCGGACCGCGGCGGCATCGTCCACGGGCGGGTGGGCAAGCTCGACTTCCAGCCGCGGCAGATCAAGGAGAACGTCGAGGCGCTCATCGCGGACCTGAAGAAGGCCAAGCCCGCCTCGGCCAAGGGCCAGTACCTCAAGAAGGTGACCCTGTCCACGACGATGGGCCCGGGCATCCCGATCGACCAGGCCTCTCTGGAAGTGTGAAGGAAGGTGTGAACCGATGGCGCTGAAGATCGAGCGGAAGCAGGAGATCGTTGCCGAGGTGAACGAGGCGGCGAGTTCGGCATTCGCGGCCGTGGCCGCGGACTACCGTGGGCTGACGGTCGCCGAGATGACCGGACTGCGCGCGGCGGCGCGCGAGAACGGCGTGCAGCTTCGCGTGGTCCGCAACACGCTGGCGCGGCGCGCGCTCGCCGGGACGGAGCACGAGCAACTCGGCGAGGCCTTCGTCGGCCCAACGATGCTCGCCCTGTCGGACTCGGCGTCCGACCCGGGCGTGGCCGCGCGGCTGATGCGCCAGTACGTCACCGAGTACGAGGAGCTGGAGGTCAAGGCCCTCAGCGTCGGCGGCCGGCTCCTCGAGGCGGACGCACTGGGTCAGGTGGCGTCGCTGCCGACGCTGGACGAGGCGCGCGCCCGCCTGATGAGCGTCATGACGGCCTCGGTCGGCAAGCTGGCGCGGACCCTCTCGGAGGTCCCCGCCAAGCTGGTCCGCACATTCGCCGCGGTGCGCGACGCCC
>JAPPHP010000053.1 GCA_028821035.1 Gammaproteobacteria bacterium
CCCTGGTGATACGTCAGGAGTTCCCGCCGGTCCATGAAGCCGTCGGGATCGAGGTCCGGGGTGTGGTCCATCCAGGTGTAGTGCCCGATGGGCAGTTCCGGCCGGCGATCCGGCTCGTAGCCGGGCAGCTGCCGGAAGCGGTCCATCTGGTCGCAGTAGAAGCTGACCTCGTCCGCGTCGAACACCTCCTCGAGGTGCAGGTAGCCATCCACCTGCCACTGCCTGCGCTGTTCGGGACTCAGGGTCTGCATGGGGCCCTCCTTTCGACTACCCGAACGAACTCAGCGAGCGCCGTACGCCGGGTCGATGCGTCGGAGCCGTTCAAGGCGATCTCTGGGGGAAGCCCGATGCATGATGGGAGTCTACGGGCTTGCGCCGCCGAACGGAACGGCGCTCACTCTCCCGGCGCAGGTCCGTTGACCGCCCCTCCCGCAGCCGCTAGCTTGTCGCGCCCCCAACACGGAAGCCGTCCTTCATGTCCCCGACTGCAAGGTCCGTGGCGCCGTCCCCAGTACATGCCGCTCTGATAGCGGCCTGGGCGCTCGCCACTCCCGTCGCCCTCGACGCCGACGAGCGCGACCACGGACACGTGCACGTCGACGAGGAGATCATCGTCTACGGAAGGGCGCAGCCGCAGATCGGCACGGCCGCCACGGCGTCCGAAGGCACGGTCGGCCACGCGGACTACCATCTCTCGCCCGTGCTCCGGGTCGGCGAACTCGCGGAAGCCGTGCCGGGGATGGTGGCCACCCAGCACTCCGGCACTGGCAAGGCCAACCAGTACTTCCTGCGCGGCTTCAACCTCGACCACGGCACGGACTTCTCCGCGCACCTCGACAACGTGCCGGTCAACATGCGCACCCACGGCCACGGCCAGGGATACCTCGACCTCAACTTCATGATTCCCGAAATGGTCGAGACCGCCGTGTACCGCAAGGGCGTCTATCACGCGGAGAAAGGAGACTTCTCGTCCGCCGGGAGCGTCGACTTCGCGTACCGTACCGAACTGCCGGAGCCTCTAGTACAGGTTGCGCTGGGCGAACACGGTTACGCGCGCGGCATGAGCGCGGGTAGCGCACCTCTCGGCAATGGTGTGCTCACCGGCGCCGTCGACGCGACCCGGTACGACGGTCCCTGGCGCCTGGACGAGAACCTCGAACAGTACAAGTTCCACGTCGGCTACGGCCGCGGCTTCGGATCCGTCGAAGTGCGCGCCGCGGTCCACGGTTACGACGGCCAGTGGAACGCCACCGACCAGATCCCCCGACGGGCGGTCCGCGCCGGGCTCCTCGACCGGACCGGGTTCGTCGATCCGGACCTCGGCGGCGAGACCCGGCGCTTCGCCGCCACGGCGCAGGCCGACGCCGGGTCATGGCGCATCGGCGCCTATTGGCTCGACTACGACCTGACCCTGTTCTCCAACTTCACCTATCTGCTCGACGACCCCGCGCGGGGCGACGAGTTCGAGCAGCGCGACGAGCGCACGGTGCGCGGCCTGTGGCTGCATGGCGACACGAGCGCGTGGATCGGCGAACTTCCCTTCTCCTTCCGGTGGGGTGTCGAGTCGCGTTTCGACGACATCGACGAGGTGGGACTCTACGGCACCCGGGCGCGCGTTCGTACACACGTCCGCCGGCGCGACCGGGTGGATGAAGCGTCCGTCGGCGCGTACGGCGAACTCGAACTGGGGTTGGGCGAACGTCTTCGGGGCGTCCTGGGCCTGCGCGCCGACTACTACGACTGGGATGTCTCGGGCATGCGGGCCGACCACGACACCGCGGGCGATGACCGTCTCGCGAGCCCCAAGGTCAGCGTCGCCTACAAGGTCGCCGACGGGCTCGAGGCCTACCTGAGCTGGGGCCGCGGGTTCCACTCCAACGACGTCCGGATACTCCGCGACCCCGGGGAACGGGCGGCGACGGGCAGAAGCGCCGACGTGCTCGCGGCGTCCGAAGGCGCCGAGATCGGACTACGCTTCGAGCCCCACCCGTACTTCAACGCCACGCTCGTCGGCTTCTGGCTGGAACTCGACTCCGAACTCGTCTATGTCGGCGACGCCGGCGTGACCGAACCGAGCGACCCCTCCGTCCGCAAGGGTCTAGAACTCACGGCCTTCTGGCAGCCGCGCGACTGGCTGACGCTCAACGCGGCGTACACCGTAAGCGATGCGCAACTGGACGGCGGCGCGGAGATCCCGGGGGCGGTGGAACGCACGTTCCACACGGGCGCGACCGCGCTGCTCGGCGCGGGATTCCGCGCCAGCCTGAACGCGCGCCACCTCGGGGAGGCGCCCCTGGTCGAGGACGGTTCGGTGCGTTCCGACGCCTCGTGGCTCGTCCATGCCGGCGTGGCCTGGCGCTACCGACGGGCCGAATTCGGGCTCGACCTGTTCAACATCCTCGACTCACGGGACGACGATATCGCCTACTACTACGCCTCCCGCCTCGCCGGAGAGCCGGCGGAAGGCGTGCTCGACACGCACTTCCATCCGCTGGAACCACGAACGATGCGGGCGCGGTTCGTGCTGCACTTCTGAGGACCGAAGCTCCAGAACCACTCGCCTCTCCGCGCGCATCGTCTCGCGCATCCCATTCAGGGTCACGGTTCGGACCGGCGCTACGGCCACTTCGTCTCCACGCCGCATCCGGACTTCCGGCCGCTGAGGGTCGAGTCGACGGCGCGGCGCCTGTCCGGGCGGGTGGTGACGCTTGAGTGAGGCATCCTGGTCCATACACGGTAGCTACGACGTGTTGACACCAAAGACGCGCGTTGCATACGGTGGCGGCAGCGCGGCTCGAACAACCAAGGCCAGGGAGGGCACAACGGAAATGCCCGAATCCACAGATCGGTTTCCGAAGATCACCGAGGAAGGCCTCGACACGCTTCGCCGCCGAATCGGCCGGAAGATTGTCGACTCGGTCGAGCCTTGGTGTTACGAGGCGACGCGCGACAACATTCGCCACTACGCGCACGGCATCGGTGACGATAACCCGCTTTGGTGCGACCCGGACTATGCCGCGACGTCGCGCTATGGCGGCATCGTGGCTCTTCCGAGCTTTCTCTTCGCCTGTGATCGCATCGTGTCGGGTTACGTTGGGGGCTTGAGCGGGATCCACGCCATGTGGGCAGGCGCCGAGTGGACCTGGTACGCACCCGTGCTGCGAAACGACGAGATTCATACCGAGGCCTACCTGAAGGACCTTGTCGAGCACCGGACGCACTTCGCGGGGCGGGCGTTTCAGCAGATCTACCACGTCGACTTCTACAAGCAGGACGGCACGAAGGTCGCCGAAACGGACAGCTGGTGTTTCCGCACCGACCGCGACGAGGCCCGCGAGCGAGGCACCAAGTACGACGCGGTCAAGGCGCGGGAGATCGAGCCCTACACGAACGAGCAGCTCAAGGACTTCTACCGGCTATACGCGACCGAACCGGTCCGCGGTTCCGAGCCGCGCTATTGGGAAGACGTGCAGGAAGGTGAGGCGCTGCCCCCGATGGCCAAGGGCCCGATGACGGTCACCGGCTTCATCGCTTTCGCGCAAGGCTGGGGTGGGCTCTACATACGTGCCAACAAGATCGCCTGGAAACAGATCCATGCCCACCGGGGGCTCGGAATCAAGAACAAGTTCGGTATTCCCGACTGCCCGGAGCGCGTGCACTGGGAGGACGATTTCGCCCAGGTGGTCGGCACGCCGGCAGCTTACGATTACGGTCCGGAGCGCTGCTCGTGGCTCATCCATCACATGACCAACTGGATGGGCGACGACGGATTCCTGCGCAACGCTTCGTGCAAGATCCGCCGTCACAACCCCGTCGGGGACATGCTCGTCATTGCCGGCAATGTGAAGCGGAAGTGGATCGAGGACGGCCGGCACCTCGTCGAAATCGAGCAGGCCGCGCACAACCAGCACGATGAACTTTCGGTGATCGGCGGCGGAGTCGTCGAGCTTCCGACTCGGACGGGGCAGTAGCGCGACCAACGCTGGTCCGCTCGATCGCTTCCTCGCGCATCCTTAGGCTCCCTCCCTTCCGACGCGACACGAACGTCAGCGGAGTTCGAAACCCTCCAGGTCGCCCTCCTCGCGCCACTCGGCAAGCAACGCGTTGAAGGCGTTGATGCCCGGCGCATACGCCTGGGTCGCCAGACCCTTGCTCAGGTCGTCGAGTTCCCCCTCGTTGTTGTAGTAGCCCGGCGTGCAGGACTCGAGGAAGTCGCGGTTCGCGTAGGAGAGCCGCCGGATCTCCGCGACCCACTCCGCTTCCGCTTCCGCCGTCACTTCCGCGACCGCGCGGCCGCGCCCGAGCACCTCGTCGATGATGTAGGCGACGTGCCGTGCCTGGTCGTCGAACATCGCGGTCATGTTGACCGACAGCCCGTTCTGGTTCACGCCGATGAAGAACCAGTTCGGGAACCCGTGGCTCGACAGGCCGTGCAGGGTCTGCAGGCCCTTCTCCCAGTGCTCGAAAAGCGATTTGCCGCCCCGGCCAATGATGTCGAAGTTGATTCGCCGCCGCGGTGACGACGTGATCTCGAAACCGGTCGCGTAGATGATGCAGTCCACCTCGTACTCGATGCCGTTCGCGACGACCCCCTTCTCCGTGACGCGGTCCACGCCCTTGCGCTCGCTGACGTCGATGAGGTGGACATTGGGCCGGTTGAAGGTCTCGAGGTACTCGTCGTTGAACGTCGGGCGCTTGCAGAACTGCCGGTACCAGGGCTTCAGGGCTTCCCTCGTCTGCGGGTCGGCCACCGCGTCGTCCACGCGCGAGCGGATCTCGTTCATCTTGCGGAAGTCCTCGATCTCCGCCGC